>CAXUFG010000089.1:0-10334 GCA_964250265.1 uncultured Pseudonocardiaceae bacterium
GCGAACTTGGATACGCCGACAACGTCGTCGTTTTTGCCGATCTCGTCCACTAAGCGGGGTCTACAGCGGCGGCGAGCCTGTCGAGTGAGCGGGTCAGATCCTCGCGCGAGACTCGGGGCATGATCGCGAGCAGTTGTTCATCGGTGACCGCGGACCAGTCGTAGGTCGGGTGACCAGGGTGTGATCGTCGCCATCAGGTTCGAGCGTGAAGGTGAACGTGTGGCCGAATGGGTCGCGATCGACCGGCCCAGGCGACCAGCCAAGGGCGCGGTCGCGGACATAGGTGGTCACCACGCTCTTACTCTGGTAGGTCCCAAAATCCGCGACATGCAGGTCCATGATGAAGACATCGCCGACCTCAGTGAGCACCGTGTGGGTTCGCGAGGCGCGAAGCGTTCCTGATCCGTCCAGATCAGGGAGCGAGTCGGGGTCAGCGAGCAAGGCGAACACCCGCTCGACTGGGGCCTCGACGATCCGGGAGACCTGGATCTGCTGGCTGCCGTTCATCCCGCTGAAGGCTACCGGGTTCCGCCGGGCTGGCGGTTGAGCGGAGAGCGGGCGACGGATCGAACCCGTCAAGGCGGCCACTGTCTCGGGTCAGCGTGGTATCGGAGCAGGGTCCGACCCCCAACCTCAGACCACAATCCGATGTGCGTACGCCCCGAACGCGGCAACGTTGTGAGGATGATCGAGGTATGCGAACCGACCAAGCAGGTCCGGGGCAACGTATTCGTGCGTTCGCCCCGCCGCGGCGGTCTGACCAAGCTACTGATCGGAATGGGCGCTACAGTGCTAGCGGAACCCGGCCGTGGGCTCTCGGTCACCGGTATGGATGCCTCCAGGATCGCATCGGCAGCTGCCGCGCATTACATACCGATCCAGGAACTGACGCTGCGCAGCACCTCACCAGAGGACGCCCACCCGGAGACTTCGCACATACCGTGACCCTCGCGAAGGGATGGCTTGCCGAAATCAGATCAGACCAAGAGGAGCCCACGCGTACGTCCGCGAGCAGCCGCATGGACATGGCACCTCGGCCCGGATGGGAGAGGGCGACTACTCCGTGCAAGACGCGGCATAACCAACTTCTGCGAGTTGAGCGCGCGGACAGCCATCGGTATCCAGACCGGGGAGTGGAATGATCCAGCTTGAGGATGTCAGCAAGGCGTACCAGATGGGGAAGATCGAGCTGCCGGTACTCCACGGTGTCGACCTGACCATCGACGATGGTGAAATGGTCGCCATCATGGGCCCGTCCGGATCGGGCAAGAGCACGCTCATGAACATCCTGGGCTGTCTCGATATCCCGACCAGCGGTCGGTACCTGCTCGACGGTGCCGACGTCAGCCGGCTGTCCGACAACCGGTTGGCCAAGATCCGTAGCCGCAAGATCGGATTTGTGTTCCAGTCCTTCAACTTGGTTGCCCGCACCAGCGCAATCCGCAACGTCGAGCTTCCGTTGGTCTACGCCGGGGTGCGATCTCGGCGCAGTCCTGCCCGGCTGGCCCTGGAGCAGGTCGGTCTGGGCGATCGCCAGAAGCACATGCCTAATGAGCTCTCCGGCGGTCAGCAGCAGCGCGTGGCGATCGCACGGGCGCTGATCAACGATCCCGCACTCCTACTTGCCGATGAGCCCACAGGCAACCTCGACACCACCTCCAGCGTCGAGATCATGAAGTTGCTCGGTGCCCTGAACGATACCGGCCGCACGATCGTGATCATCACGCATGAAGAGGAGATCGCCCGGTTCGCTAAGCGGGTTGTGCGGATGCGCGACGGGCACATCGAAAGTGACCAGGTGCAGCGGGACCGGATGGAGGTCAGCGCGTAAATCTGGGTGGGCACGCCTAACACATCAAGTACCGCGATCACTGTGGGCGCCAACGCTGTCCGAGGTCGCCGAGGCGTTGGAGCGCTCTCGCAACCTGACCCGCGACAGCGCAGCGTGCGGCTAGCCAGGGCGGCGTCTTTCGTCTACTGGTGCATGCATAGACCGACCATGGCCGCTGCCGTCGGCGCTCCCGTCGAGTGAGCACCGGCCCGGGCCGTCGTCGGGACGACAAGATCGAACCTGCGACCCCGTGACCCCGAGCAACCCTTGTCTATGCCCGCAGTCTGCGCGGTGAGCCGGGTCCAGCCACACCGGTAATGACGCCATCGGGCAAAACCACACGCCTGCGATGCCCCGCACGCTGGCGGATGCTCAACTACGCGCGGTCCCGAACCCAGCAAGATCCACTATAGTATGAAGAAAGCCCGCTGACGTGGTGTTTCGACCAGCGCCAGCGGGCTCCATACTGGTCGGGACGACAGGATTTGAACCTGCGACCCCTTGACCCCCAGTCAAGTGCGCTACCAAGCTGCGCCACGTCCCGGCCACGCCCTTGCGGGCGCTTGCACAGCCTAGCGCAGTCGCGGCAGCTACCGGAGGGCCACCGCACCGTTGAGCAGCCGATGCAGGGCCTCCGTGGAGGGCATGCCCTCCAACCGGTGACCCTCGATGATGAACGTGGGCACGACGGTGATCTCCAGCTCGTGAGCTCGGCGTAGTGCCTGCTGGTGTGCCGGGGCGCAGCGACCGCTATCCAACGCCGCGCGGAAGTCATCGGCGTCCAGTCCGAGTTCCGCAGCGACGTCGCTCAGGCCCTCCGGGCGGCCGATGTCGCGCTGCTGGACGAAGAATGCCCGAAAGATCTGCTCGGTGTAGCGCTGCCCAAGGCCGCGCTCCGCGGCATAGGCGAAGCCTTCGAAGGCGAGCCGGCTGTAGGGCTGCGGCGATACCCGGGGCAGCACGATGGGGACGCCCATGCGCTCAGCCATCGGGTACACCACGTCCTGCCACGTCGACTGCAGGTAGTCGCTTTCGGGCCGCAGGGTCGGCGTGGGTTCCGGTCGCAGCTCGAAGGGTTGCCAGGCGATCTGCAGGTCAGTGCCCTCGACAGCGTCTGCGAGCGGTTGCTCAGCGAGATAGCAGAATGGGCAGACGAAATCGGAGAACACCTCGATGATGATGGGCACACCGCACCTTTCAGTCGCGTTTCTAGTCCTACCTCCACACTGCCTCGTGTGCCCGGCCACCGGTCCACACTCGTGACCGATGTCTCCGTTATCGGCGGGCTTGGCGCTCCCGGACGCGAACGCAGATACGCACCGGGCTACCGGTGAAGCCGAACGTCTCGCGCAGGCGCCGTTCCAGGAATCGGCGGTACCCGGCCTCAAGGAACCCAGTGGTAAACAAGACGACGGTGGGGGGCCGGGCGCTGGCCTGGGTGGCGAAGAGCACCTTGGGTGCGCGACCCCCGCGGACCGGCGGTGGCGTCGCCGCGATCACCTCGGACAACCACGCGTTGAGCTGGCCGGTGGGTACTCGCCGGTCCCAGGATTCCAGGGCCGTGCGCAGGAACGGTGCAAGCTTGCGGACCGATCGACCGGTGAGGGCTGAGATGTTCACCCGCTCCGCCCAGCCCACTCGCGCCAGGTCGCGGTCCAGCTCTCGAGCCAGCTCGCGGCGCCGGTCCTCGTCGACCAGATCCCACTTGTTGAACGCGACCACCAGCGCTCGGCCGGACTCGATCACCGAGGTAATCACCCGCTGATCCTGCTCGGTGATCGGCTCACTGGCGTCAAGAAGCACCACCACCACCTCGGCGGCCTCGATCGCCGCCCGGGTTCGCAGCGACGCGAAGTACTCGGTGCCGCTCGCGGTCCGCACCCGCTTGCGCAGCCCGGCGGTGTCCACGAACCGCCACGTCTCGCCGTCGAGTTCCAGCAACGAGTCCACCGGATCCACCGTGGTGCCGGCGACCTCGTGCACCACCGACCGCTGCTCCCCAGCCAGCCGATTGAGCAGGCTGGACTTACCGACATTCGGCTTGCCGACGAGCGCTACCCGGCGCGGACCCACGGCTCGACCCGCCAGGTCCCGCGGCGCGGTCGGTAGCACTTCCAGCAGGGCGTCGAGCAGATCGCCGGTGCCGCGACCATGCAACCCACTGACCGGGTGCGGCTCGCCCAACCCCAACGACCACAGTGCCGCAGTGTCGGCGACCGCCCGCTCGTCGTCGACCTTGGTCGCAGCCAGCATCACCGGTGTGGACGAGCGGCGCAGTACCCGGGCCACCGCCTCCTCCGCGGCGGTGGCTCCCACCATGGCGTCGACCACCAGCAGGACCGCGTCCGCAGTGCGCATCGCAAGCTCGGCCTGCGCCGTCACCGCGGCTGCCAGACCGCGCGCGTCGGGTTGCCACCCGCCGGTGTCCACCACGGTGAACCGGCGGCCGTTCCACAGCGCGTCGTAGGCCACCCGATCCCGGGTCACCCCGGGCACGTCCTGCACCACTGCCTCGCGGCGCCCCAAGATCCGGTTGACCAGCGTCGATTTGCCCACGTTGGGGCGCCCCACCACGGCGAGCACCGGTTGCTCCAGCGCCACATCGGGCTCGGCCTCGGCCGCCTCGACGGTATCCAGAGCCGTCCATTCGACCTCGTCGGACCAGATCCCGTCACCAGGCGCCAGGTCGTTCATCACGCTCCCTCTCCTCGCGCCGCACCCGGTCCGCTCACGCAGCGGATCCCGTCCAGCTCGGTGACCAGCGCAGCCAGCCGGTCGCGCATCTCATTGGTGGCTGCGACCAATGCCGCTCGTCCCTTGCCCGGCGGTACCGCGAAGGGCTCCCCGACCAGGACATCAACGCGCGGCCGGAACCGCCGGTTGTCACCCGCAGGTCGGCGTGTTCCACGGATCGCCACTGGCAGTATTGTCGCTCCCCCGGTCCGGGCCAGCCACGCGGCACCCCGCTGCGCGTCTGTCACGTCGCCCTCGCCGCGGGTGCCCTCCGGGAACACCACTACCATCCCGTCATCGCGCAGCAACCGCACGGCAGTGAGCAGCGGCGCCCGGTCGGCTTCACCGCGGCGGACCGGAAGCTGCCCGATGCGGGGCAGTATCCAGCCCAGCGGCCCGTGGAACATCTCCTGCTTGATCAGGAACGCGGTGCGCCGGCCCAGCAGCCCGTACAGCAGCGGGCCGTCAACTATCGAGCTGTGGTTGGCTACCACCACGACGGGCGCGTTCGCCGGGATCCGGTCCCGGTGCCAGACCCGCAGCCGGAAACCGACGTAGAAACACCAGGTCCCGATCCAGCGCGTGAACCCCTGCAACCACAGCCACGTACCCTCCGGCACCTCGCGCGTCACGTCCGGTCCTGAACCGCCGGCACGACCAGCCCCCGCGCCACAACCAGCTCACGCAACCTGGCCAGCACCGCGTCGACGTCCAGCGCGGTGGTATCCAGCTCGACGGCGTCCTCCGCAGCGCACATCGGCGAGGCTTCCCGACTCGCGTCGAACCGGTCGCGGCGCTCCACCGCATCCTGGACAGCGGCCAGGTCATCGAGACCATCTTGGGCTGCCCGGCGCGCCGCCCGCTGGCCCGCACTCGCCGTGAGAAAAACCTTCAGCGGCGCGTCGGGTGCCACCACCGTTCCGATGTCTCGTCCCTCCACAACGATGCCGCCGCCGGCAGCGGTGGACTCGGAGATGATCAGGCGCTGCTGGGCGACGAGCAGCACCCGCACTCCGGACACCGCGGACACCGGACTCACCGCAGTCGTCACCGCCGGGCCACGGATCTCCCCGGAGACGTCCTCACCGTCCAGCAGGACACGCGAGGTACCCGGCTCAGTACCCACTTCGATGTGCCGCTGCGCCACGGTCTCGCGTACTGCGGCAGACTCGGTGGGATCAACGCCGGCTCGCAGCACGCCGAGCGCAGCGGCTCGATACATCGCGCCGGTATCGAGATATCGAGCGCCCAGCGAGCCCGCCAGCCGGCGGGCTACCGTGGATTTCCCAGTACCTGCGGGCCCATCCACCGCCACAACCCCCCGCAACCGATCCCCTGACCGCACCCAACCAACCTCCTTACCGTCCCCATTCTTCCAGCCAGCCGATGCATCCAGCGGGCTGAGCGGGGTAAAACCGAGCCGGATTACCCCGCTGAGCCCGCTGAATGCGGGCGAGAACAGGGAGGGGGGACCCCTAACGGCCGACTGCGTGGTTGAGGGCGCCCACCTCGGGCCGGGAGAGGACGCGGACGGTGCCGGGGCGTTGCTCGCCTAGTCGGACGTCGGCGATCGCGGTGCGCACCAGCCGGTGCACCGGGTGGCCGACCTCGGCGAGCAGGCGGCGCACGATGTGCTTGCGGCCCTCGTGCAGCACCACCTCAACCAGCGCCTTGCCGGGCAGGGCCTGCACCACCCGGAATCCGTCGACAGCCACCGGCCCATCGTCGAAGTGCACTCCCGCGCGCAGGGTCCGGCCCAGCGAACGGGGCACCGGGCCGGGCACCTCGGCCAGGTAGGTCTTGAGCACCCGGTAGGAGGGGTGCATCAGTCGATGCGCTAGTTCACCGTCGTTGGTGAGCAGCAGCAGTCCCTCGGTGTCCGCGTCCAGGCGCCCGACGTGGAACAAACGCTGCGCCCGGTCGGCCACGTAGTCACCGACACAGGGTCGCCCGCGGTCATCGGACATCGTGGAATGCACGCCGCGGGGCTTGTTCAACGCCAGGTGCTCGACGTCGGAGCGCAGTTCCAACCGCATGCCATCGACGTGGATAACAGCGTTCTCGGGATCGACCCGCACCCCCATCTCGCGCACCACAACCCCGTCCACCTGGACCCGGCCACGCGCGATCATCTCCTCGGCGGCGCGCCGCGAGGCCACCCCCGCCTGGGCGAGCACCTTGTGCAGGCGGGGCAACCCGGAGACTGACTCAGGCATGGTCTCGGGGGACATGGTTTCGGGGGACATGGTCTCGGAGTGAGACATCGCCTCAGGCTGGGATGTCATCGATGGAGTCGATGTCGGGCAGTAACGGGGCGATCGGTGGGAGCTCGTCCAACCCGGAGAGCCCGAGCCGCTCCAGGAACAGCTCTGTCGTGGTGTACAGCAGGCCGTGGGTATCCGGGTCGGCCCCCATCTCCTCAATCAGACCGCGGGCCAACAGCGTGCGCATCACCCCATCGACGTTCACCCCGCGCACTGCGGCGACCCGCGAGCGGGTGACCGGCTGCCGGTAGGCCACCACCGCGAGGGTCTCCAGGGCGGCCCTGGTCAGCCTGGCACGCTGCCCGTCGAGCAAGAACCGCTCCACGTAGGGCGCGTACACGTCTCGGGTGTGCAGCCGCCATCCCTGCGCCACCTGACGCAGGTCGATGCCGCGGCCGGTGCCGGCGTAGCCATCCCGGAGCCGTTGTAGCGCCTCGGCCACCCTGGTCACCGGCTGCCCCAGAGCGCTGGCCAACACGTCCTCCCCAGCCGGGGAGTCCACCACGAGCAGCAATGCCTCCAGCGCAGCATCGAGGTCCTCGTCGCTGTGCAGCGTTGGCAGTGTCTCGATTCCGGGGGTTCCGGAGAGCTCGGGTGCTTCCATCAGCGCGGTTTCATTCACCGGTAGTCCTCGTTCTCTTCCCCATCCTCAGCCGGCGCGGCGGTGGTCTGCTCGGAGCCACCGGTCCACCGAATGTGCAATTCGCCCAGTGGGTCGGTCTGGTCGAATACCACTACTGCGGCACGGTACAGATCCAGTAAAGCAAGGAAGCGGGCGACCACCTCTCTAGTGTGCGCACAGTCGGCAATCAAGCTGCGAAAGCTCGCCTGGCCATCGCGGGCCAGCCAGCTGCGGAGCACAGCGGCGTGCTCATGCACCGACACCCGGGGGGTGTGCAGATGCTCCAATGACACCGTAGGGGGCGGCGGCTTGGGCCGGAAGACCGCGGCTGCGGTTTCGGCGAAATGAGCAGCGTCGACGCCGAGCAATACCTCGGGTAGCAATCCGGCGAATCTCTCCTCAATGCCCACCGATCGTGGGTAGCGGCGCAGCGCCGCGGTTTCGAGCTCGGCGAACAGGGCCGCTACCTGCTTGTACGCCCGGTATTGCAGCAGGCGCGCGAACAGCAGATCGCGTGCCTCCAGTAGTGCTAGATCAGCTTCATCCTCGACATCAGCAGACGGCAGCAGCCGGGCCGCCTTGAGGTCCAGCAGAGTCGCTGCGACCACGAGGAATTCGGTGGTCTCGTCCAGGTCGAATGAATCGCCCATAATCCGCAGGTGTGCGATGAACTCGTCAGTCACCTGGTGCAGGGACACCTCGGTCACATCCATCTGCTGCTGCGAAATGAGCTGCAACAGCAGGTCGAACGGACCCTCGAAGTTCGCCAGCCGCACGGTGAAGCGGGGCGACGGGGCCGGTGCCACCACTGGATCGTCCAACACGGTCATCGCGCGATCACCTCCCGGGCCAGCGCACGGTACGCCTTTGCCCCGGCGGACTTCGGCGCCCACCGGGTGATCGGCTCCCCGGCGACCGTGGTCTCCGGGAACCGAACCGTCCGGCTGATCACGGCATCGAACACGGTGTCGCCGAAGGCCTCCACCACCCGTGCCATCACCTCGCGGGCGTGCAACGTGCGCGGATCGTACATCGTGGCGAGGATGCCGGTGATCGTCAGCCTGGGGTTGAGCCGGTCCCGGACCTTGTCGATGGTGTCCATCAGCAGCGCCACCCCCCGCAGGCTGAAGAATTCGCACTCCAGCGGGATGAGCACGCCATCCGCGCAGGCCAGTGCGTTGATGGTGAGCAGGCCCAGCGACGGCTGGCAGTCCACCAGGATGAAGTCATAACACGGCACCAGCGGCCGCAGCGTTCGACCCAGCGCGTGCTCGCGACCCACCTCGGTGACCAGTTGCACTTCTGCTGCGGAAAGGTCGATGTTGCTGGGCAACAGGTCCATACCGGGTACCGAGGTCGGCTGGACGACCTGGTCCGCCGGGACGCGTTGCTCCATGATCAGGTTATAGATGGTGTGGTCGAGGTGCTGCGAGGCCACCCCGAGCCCCACCGAGAGTGCGCCCTGGGGATCGAAGTCGACCAGCAGCACCCGGCGACCGTACTCGGCGAGCGCGGCTCCGAGGTTGATCGTCGAGGTGGTCTTGCCGACGCCGCCCTTCTGATTGCAGATGGCCACCACCTGTGCCGGCCCGTGCCGGTCCAGCGGAGGCGGTTGCGGCACCGCACGGCGTGGACGTCCGGTGGGATCGATCCCGTCCACGAGGGCCGCATCCCCGAGGACCGTGTCCTCACCGGAGATCGGTGGGGTCGGCGCAACCAGCGGTTGTTGCGCAGACGCCCAGGACGACATGGAACCGATCCCTTCCCGCCCAATGCTAGGTCAGCACGGTGCGATCCCGGGGGAGCCTATTCCGCAGCAGCAACAGCCTTCAACGCGCCTCGCCGGTGGCCTCGCGCCTAGCCACGTGCTCGTGGATGGGCGGTCGCGTAAACCTCACGTAGGTTGTCCACGGTTACCAGGGTGTAGACCTGCGTGGTGGTCACCGAGGAGTGGCCGAGCAGCTCCTGCACCACCCGCACGTCGGCACCGCCCTCCAACAGGTGGGTGGCGAAGGAGTGGCGCAGGGTGTGCGGTGACACCGCGGCGGCGATGTCGGTGCGCGCCGCGGCCTCCCGGAGCACCGCCCAGGCGCTCTGCCGGGACAGCCGGGCGCCGCGGGCGTTGAGGAACACCGCCGGATTTCCCCGCCCCCGTGCGGAGAACGTGGGGCGGCCGCGAACGAGGTAGGCGTCCAGCGCGGCCAGCGCCGGTCGGCCCACCGGTACCAGCCGCTGCTTGCCACCTTTGCCACGCAGCAGCACAGTGCGAGCCGGGGCGTCGACGTCGTCGCGGTCCAGCCCGACCGCTTCGGAGATCCGCGCGCCGGTGGAGTACAGAAACTCCAGCAGCGCGCGGTCACGCAGGCACCGCGGTCCTCCCCCGGCAGGGAACACCTCGAGCAGTCGCAGCACATCGTCCAACCCGAGTGCCTTGGGAAGCCGTTTCGGTGGGCTCGGGGGGTGCACGTCTGCAGTGACGTCGGTGGGCACCAGCCCCTCCAGGAATGCGAACCGGTGCAACCCCCGTGCCGCGACCAGGGCCCGGGCTGCCGAGGAGGGGGCCAGCGGCCGATGCTCACCGGTCCCGTCCCGTAACGCCGCGAGGAATCCGGTCACCTGCTCCTCGCGTACCGCCGCGAGCCCTGTCACCCCCGCCGATACCAGATAGGCGCCGTAGCGGCGCAGGTCCCGGGTGTAGGACTCGAGGGTGTTGACCGACGTCCCCCGTTCCACCGCGAGGTGATCCAAATACTCGGAGATCACCGCCGCCAACGCTGCCGGCAGGTCCAGCGGCAGGCCAGCACTCACCCGAGTGCCTCGGCCAGGGGGAGGTAGTCGCGGGCGTGCGCCTGGGCGACCTCGGCGAGCACTACTGAGCCCCGCA
>CAXUFG010000089.1:10434-19865 GCA_964250265.1 uncultured Pseudonocardiaceae bacterium
AGGTAGTCGCGGGCGTGCGCCTGGGCGACCTCGGCGAGCACTACTGAGCCCCGCACCACGTTGACGCCCCGGGCTAATGCTGGATCGTCCTGCACCGCCTTGCTCAGCCCCTTGTCGGCCAGCGCGCAGACGTAGGGCAAGGTGACGTTGGTCAGCGCATACGTGGAGGTGTGCGGTACCGCGCCGGGCATGTTGGTCACGCAGTAGAACACCGAGTTGTGCACGGTGAAAGTGGGCTCAGCATGGGTGGTGGGCCGTGAGTCAGCGAAGCAGCCGCCCTGGTCGATGGCGATGTCCACCAGCACCGAACCCGGGCGCATCTCGCCGACCAGGTCGTGGCTCACCAGGGTGGGCGCCTTGGCGCCGCGCAGCAGCACGGCGCCGATCACCAGGTCCGCCCACACGCAGGCCTTCTCCACCTCGTAGGAGTTGGAGGCGATGGTCTGCAGGTGCCCCCGGTAGCTGAAGTCGATCTCTCGCAACCGATTGATATTGGTGTCCAGCACCACCACCTCAGCCTGCATACCCAGCGCGATGGTGGCGGCATTCATCCCCACCACTCCAGCCCCGAGCACCACCACCTTGCCGGCGGGCACCCCGGAGACTCCGCCGAGCAGCACCCCACGCCCGCCTTGCATACGTTCCAGGCAGTGCGCCCCGACCTGGGGGGCCATCCGCCCGGCGACCTCGCTCATCGGCGCCAGCAGGGGCAGCGAGCCATCGGGTAGCTGCACAGTCTCGTAGCCGATCGCGTCGATCCCCGCGTCGATCACCGCAGCCGTGCACTCGGGCGACGCAGCCAGATGCAGGTAGGTGAACAAGATCTGGCCCTTGCGCATCCGGTGGTATTCCTGCGGCACCGGCTCCTTCACCTTGAGCACCATCTCGGCGTCGGCCCACACGTCGTCGGCCCGCGGCACGATGCGGGCACCTGCGGCCAGGTAGGCCTCGTCGGGGAATGCGGAGCCGGCTCCGGCATTGCGTTCCACCAGCAGCTCGTGCCCGCGGCGGGTCAGCTCGAGCACCCCGGCAGGCGTGATCGCGACCCGGTACTCATGGACCTTCAACTCGCGCGGAACACCGATCCTCACCGCGGTGTGCCTCCCTAACTTTGCCGACTCGGTGGTCGAAGACTACGGCCGTTGATGCTGCGTGGATGGTCTGCGCCCCGCCCACAATGGTGGCTGCCCGAGGGCCGATCCGACCGGACTTATCCAGCCAACCTCGACAGCCTGTCTGACAAGGGCGATCGAGGTCGTCGCCGAGCCCCGCATCCGGCCTCAGCAGCGGCGATCGGCGAAGCGGGTCGGGCGGTCCGGCCACAAGGCCTCGACCGGCCGAGGTTGCGCAGTCCCCGCCAGCACAGCCTGCGCGGCGAGCAGCCCAGCGACAGCGGGCGAATTGACGATCTCGCCGGTGAGTACCTGCCGCACGGCCTCGGCCAACGGTATCCGGACCACGTCGAGGTCAGCCTCCTCGTCGGTACCGGCGGGCCGCCCGACTTCGGTCAGCCCGCGGGCCAAAAATACCCGCTGCGCTTCGTCGCTGAACCCCGGCGACGCCACCAGGTCGACAAGTACCGACCAATCCCGGGCGGTGTAGCCGACCTCCTCCAACAGCTCGCGGCGGGCGGTCGTCACCGGGTCCTCCCCCGGCACGTCCAGCAGGCCGGCCGGCAGCTCGCGGATCCGGCGGCCCAGCGGGTGCCGGTACTGGTCGATCATCGTCACCGACGCGTCGTCGTGCAGCGGCACGACCACCACCGACCCGGGATGCTCGACGACCTCGCGGCGCGCCGCACGCCCACCGGGCATCATCACCTGATCCAGCCGCAACGCGAGAACCCGGCCGACGTGCAGCGTGTCACTACCGGATACCGCAAACTCGTGCGGCTGGCTCACCGCAGCCTCGCCGGCATCTCCACCGGCAGCCAATCCGCGGCCCGGTAGTTCAGCGCCGCCGCGACGAAGGCGACGAACAGTGGGTGCGGGCGGGTGGGCCGGCTGGCGAGCTCCGGGTGGGCCTGGGTGCCGACGAAAAACGGGTGCGTGCGCTCAGGTAGCTCGACGAACTCAACGAGATGACCATCCGGCGATGCTCCGCTGACTACCAGCCCCGCTGCGGCGAGCTTGTCCCGGTAGGCGTTGTTCACCTCGTAGCGATGCCGGTGCCGCTCGCAGACCTCGGTACCCCTGTACGCCCGGGCCACCACCGAGCCCGGCTCGAGCACCGCCGGATAGCTACCCAACCGCATCGTCCCGCCCATATCGCGCTGACCAGACACGACCTCGGTTTGGTCGGCCATGGTGGAGATCACGGCGTGTGCCGTTGCCGCATCGAACTCGGTCGAACCGGCGCCGTCGAGGCCGGCCAGGTTGCGGGCGGCCTCGATCACCATGCACTGCAGGCCCAGACACAGGCCCAGAACTGGGATCCCACGGATGCGGGCATGGTGGATGGCCCCGATCTTGCCCTCGATGCCACGGATCCCGAACCCGCCGGGTACCAGCACCCCGTCCACGCCGGCCAGCGCCGTCTGTGCACCCGCAGGGGTCTCGCAGGTGTCCGAGGGCACCCAGCGAATCTCGACCCTGGCCCGGTGCGCGAAACCCCCGGCGCGCAGCGCCTCGGTCACCGACAAGTACGCGTCCGGCAGGTCGACGTACTTGCCCACCAGGGCGATCCGTACCAGCCCGGTCGGGTTGTGCACCCGATCCAGCAGATCTCCCCACTCGGTCCAGTCCACATCCCGAAACGGCAGCCCGAGCCGGCGCACCACGTAGGCATCGAGACCCTCGGAGTGCAGCACCTTCGGAATGTCGTAGATAGAGGGTGCATCGGGTGCGGCTACTACACCGTCGATGTCCACGTCGGACATCAGCGCGATCTTGCGCTTCAGCGCTTCCGGAACCTCCCGGTCGGCGCGGCAGACCAGGGCGTCCGGCTGGATACCGATGTTGCGCAAGGTGGCCACCGAGTGTTGGGTCGGCTTGGTCTTCAGCTCGCCCGAGGGAGCAAGGTAGGGCACCAGCGAGACATGCAGGAAAAAGCAGTTATCCCGGCCGACGTCGTGGCGTAGCTGGCGGGCTGCCTCCAGGAACGGCAGCGACTCGATATCCCCGACCGTCCCACCGATCTCGGTGATCACCACGTCCGGCGGGCGATCGTCCTCCGCTGGCACGGACATGGCCAGGATCCGCGACTTGATCTCGTCGGTGATGTGCGGAATCACCTGTACGGTATCGCCGAGGTATTCTCCCCGCCGTTCCTTGGCGATCACCGCTGAGTAGACCTGGCCGGTGGTGACGTTGGCCTTGCGGCCGAGATTGCGATCCAGGAACCGCTCATAATGCCCGATGTCCAGGTCGGTCTCGGCGCCGTCGTCGGTGACGAACACCTCACCGTGCTGGAAGGGGTTCATCGTGCCCGGGTCGACGTTGAGGTAAGGGTCCAGCTTCTGCATCGTCACCCGCAGCCGGCGAGCGGTCAGTAACTGACCCAGGCTGGACGCGGTGAGACCCTTGCCCAGCGAGGAGGCGACGCCTCCGGTGACGAACAGGTACCTGGTGGGGCGTACGTGCTTCACCAAGACACCTCTCCCGTGGTCCGGACCGGCGCCTTCGATTGACGACCGGTTGCGATGCGGCTGGCGGCAAGCCACCGACCACGGAAGTTCACGGTAACACCACGGGCGGTAGCTTCGAGGCACCGCCTCGCCGGTCAGCCCTGGATTGCGGGAATCACAGCCTGCGCGTTGCTGCCGGCGCCGTATCGCCCGGTCCGGCCTTGTGCTTGTTCGGCCAGAGCCAGCACCGTCACGACCCGGCCGGCCGCGGTGCTCACGTCGTCGACGGTGGACACCAGCGAGGCCGCGGCGGTGTCCGCCCGCACCACGCCGATCGGGCCGTTGCCCTCAGCGGACCCTGGCCTACCCGCGAGCACTGCACCGGAGCCGGAACGGTCCAGCTGGGTGGTGAATCGAGCCAGGATTCCGGCTCGGTCCCCACTGCTGTTGGCCCGGCTGGCGCCTCCGGTCAGCACCACCACGAGCTGGGCCGGCTGCACCTGCGGGCCGAGGCGGACAAAGCCGCCATCGCCCAGGCCGGCGAGCACGGCGGTGGTCTCCGCGGTGGTGGCCTGCGCTTTACCGTTTTGCGGGTTAATCAGCAGCAGCGAGCCGAGCAAACCCCCGGACAAGGTCCCGGCATCGGAGGCGGTGGGCAGCCGCAGCCCAGCCGGCAGCAGCCGAGTGGACAGCTCGCTGAGTTGGTCGGACCGGGACGGGTCGGTGAACGCCTCGGTGAGCTGCAGTTCACCGGTGACGACGCCACCGGCGCTGCCGATCAACCCACTCAGCGCGTCCCGGTCGGCTGGGTTGGCATCCGCCGTGGTGACGAGCACCACGGTGCGACCACGCAGGGCTCCGCTCACGACGCGGGGACCGACCGCTGCGCCGAAGACGTCCGCATCGGCCAAACGGGCTCGTAGCCCGTTGCGCTCGGCCTGTAGCTCGCTCACCTGGCGGCTCAGCTCCGCCCGGTTCGAGCTGAGCCCGGAGAGCAGTCGATCACTGATCGCGGTGGATCCCAACACCACCCCAAGAGCAAGCGCCAAAAAGACGGCGGCGATGGAGATGATGTGGTACCGCAGTGAGATCACGGTCTATCCCAATCCCTTGGCCCAGGAGACTGCGTTGTTCCAGCTATCACTGGCCAGCACGCCGAAGGCACCACCGACATTGGAGACCAGCAACGCCGCGGTCACCGCGACCAGCGCGGCGAGCACCATGAGCAGCACGGCCCCTACCGACACCCGGCTGCGATACATCGCGGCCGCGGCATGACCGTCGATGAGCTTGCTACCCAACCTGAGCCGCGTCAGGAACGTCGACGGGTTGGAACCCGACCGCCCCCTGTCAAGGAACTCGTGCAGGGTGGCCTGGAAGCCGACAGCGATCACGAGTTCGGCGCCGTGCGCCTCAGCCAGCAGCAGGGCGAGGTCCTCCGGATTGCTCACCGCGGGAAAGGTCACCGCGCCGATCCCCAGATCCTGGATCCGCTCCAGCCCTGGGGCGAAGCCATCGGGTTGGGCCGGCACTACGACCTCGTTGGCTGACTTCAGAGTGTCGGTCTCGACCTGGTAGGGGTCCCCGACGATGAGGTGTGGTCGATGCCCGGCGGCACGTAGCGCGTCGGCACCGGCCTCAACGCCGATCAGCACCGGGTGATACTCCCGGATGAAGTGCTTGAGCCCGGCCAAGTCCTCGGTGTAGTTGTAACCGGCGGCCACCACGAGTACCTGCCGACCGCGGATAGGCACGTTGATGTCGGGCACACCGACCCGGTCGATGATCAAGGCTCGTTCATGCCGGAGGAACTCGATGGTGTTCGCCGAGAACGCCTCAAGCTGAGCGGACAGCCCCGACTTGGCCTCGATCATCAGATCGGCGATCGAGTTGGCATCCTGCTCGACGCCGCGGGCGACCTCGGTCTCCCCGACGTACACCCCGCCCTCATGAAGCCGCAGCCGACTGCCATCTTTGATCCGCAACGCGTCCGCACCGACTCCATCAACCAGCACGATGCCCGCGGAAACGAGAATCTCGGGACCCAGATTCGGGAACCTACCGGAGATCGACGGTGCCGCGTTGACCACCGCGGATACCCCTGCCGCCACCAGCGCATCGGCGGTCCTGCGGTCCAGATCGACCTGATCGAACACCGCGATGTCGCCAGCGCCGACGCGCCGCGCCAGCGCGTCGGCACGGCGGTCCACCCTGGCCAAACCCGTCACCCCGGGCAGCTCTGCGCCAGAGCGGCTGAGCAGTCCGGAGATTTTCATGCCGATGATGGTGGCAAATTGGCCATCCCTCGTCGCGTAGGCGCGCCGAGGGATGGCTCGTGAGTGGCATTCGGTGCTATAACACCGTTACACACTCACGAGCTTGCTTTTGTCGGCCGCGGCCGACAAAAGCAGCTCTTCGGCGTGTGCGCGCCCGGTGTCGGTGTTGTCGAGCCCAGCCAGCATTCTGGCCAACTCGCTGACTCGAGCCACCTCGTCGAGCTCCCGGACCCCGCTGCGGGTCAACCCGGTCGCGTAGGTTGCCTTGTCCACCACGAGGTGCCGGTCGGCGTAGGCGGCGACCTGGGGTAAGTGGGTGACGACCACAACCTGATGGCTGCGGGCCAACCTGGCCAGGCGCCGCCCGATCTCGACGGCGGCCCGCCCGCCGACGCCTGCGTCGACCTCGTCGAAGACCATCGTGGGCACCGGGTCGGCATCAGCCAAGACCACCTCCAGCGCCAGCATCACCCGAGACAGCTCCCCTCCCGAGGCCCCCTTGTGCACCGGCAACGACCCGGCGTCGGGGTGCGGTGCCAACCGGAACTCCACTTCGTCCACACCATCCCCGCCAGCTCGCAGCCGGGCTCCATCGATGGTCAGCGCTGCCTCGTCGGCACTGGTGGCCAGAATCGAGGAAACCACCACGGACAGCTGCGCTGCGCCCATCGCCAGCCCCGCAAGCTCTGCTGTGACGGCGTCTCCCAGCTCCTGGGCAGCGACCATCCTGGCTGCGGTGAGCGAAGTGGCGTGCCGGGCCAGCTCGGCGGCCAGCTGGTCACAGCGGTCCGCTAGCGCCGTAATCGCCTCCTCTGAGTTATCCAGGCCAGCAAGGCGCTGGCGCGCCTGCTCCGCCCAGTCCAACACGCCGTCGACGTCGGCGCCGTATTTGCGGATGAGCCGCTTGAGCTCGGCCTGGCGAGCCAACACCTGCTCCAATCGGGCCGGATCGGCGTCCAGAGCATCGAGGTAGCCGCTGAGATCTGCACCGACATCCCCCAGTACCGCCGCGGCCTCTCCTAAGCGTTCACCCAACGCCTGCAGCTCAGGGTCATCCACCCCCTGCAGCCGGCGGCGGGCCTGTACCACCAGGCCGATCGCACTCGGCCCCTCGCTGTCGGTGTCCGGCGCGCCGCACACCGCGGACTGGGCAATGGCAGCCGTCTCCCTGAGGGACCCGGCATCGGCCAGCCGGCGAGCCTCAGCCAGCAGAGCGACATCCTCGCCTGGCTGCGGGTCACCGGCGGTGATCTCGGTGAGGCCATGGCTGAGCAGGTCGGCCTCTCTGGCCATCTCCCTGGAGCGATCCCGGCGGGTGGCCAGCTCAGCGCAGCAATGCAGCCAGTGCTGGCGAAGCTGGCGGTAGGTGACGAGCAGCTCAGCGACCACGTCGCCGGCGAAGCGGTCCAGCACGGCCCGCTGCTCACCGGCGCGCAGCAACCGGAGCTGGTCGTTCTGGCCATGCACCGCAAGCATGCCGTCGGCCAGGTCGGCCAGCACACCCGCAGGGACCGAGCGACCACCGAGATGGGCCCGGGAACGGCCGTCCGCGGCGAGGGTGCGGCTGGCGATGAGGCTGCCGTCCTCGTCGGCGCGGGCGCCCACCTCATTGACCAGCTCCGCCGCCGAGCTGCCCGCCGGTGGGCGGAAGCGGCCTTCCACGATGGCCCGGTCGGCGCCTCGCCGGACTCTGGAGGCGTCCGCCCGTCCGCCGGCGAGCAGCTGCAAGCCGGTGACCACCATGGTCTTGCCCGCTCCGGTTTCACCGGTGACCACGGTCAAGCCGGGGTGCAGCTCCAGAGTGGCCTCATCAATCACACCGAGGCCCTCGATGCGCATCTCGGTGAGCACGGGCCGCACCCTAGCGCGGATGCCGGCGGTGCTGTTACGCACTCACGAGCCGGTTGAGCGCGGGCCCCGCCAGCCGTGCACCGGCAACTCGAACTTGCGCACCAGCCGATCGGTGAATGGGCGATCGTCCAGGCGCACCAGCCGGATCGGGGTGGCGCCCCGGACGACCTCGATCCGGGCGCCCGCGGGCAGCGCGAAGGTCCGCCGTCCATCGCAACAGAGCACAGCGGTATGCCCCTGCGGATCGGTCTCCACCGCCACCGCCGAGTCCGGCGACACCACCAGCGGGCGAGCGAACAGCGCATGTGCGTTGCTGGGGACCACGACGAGCGCGTCGACGTCCGGCCACACCACGGGTCCACCCGCGGAGAACGCGTAGGCGGTGGAGCCGGTGGGGGTGGCGCACAGCACGCCGTCACAGCCGAAACCGGAGACCGGCCGGCGATCCACCTCCACCACGACGTCCAGAATTCGCTCCCGCCGGCTCTTCTCGACGCTGGCTTCGTTGAGCGCCCAGGTGCGGGTCAGCGTGGAGCCGTTGAGACCGGCGGTGACATCGACCGTCATCCGCTCGTCGACGAGGTAGTCGCCCTCCACGATGGCGCCCACGACCGCATCGAGGGCGCTCCGGTCGGCCTCTGCGAGGAAACCGACCCGCCCGAGGTTCACGCCGAGCAGCGGAACGCCACAAGGCCGGGCCAGTTCGGCGGCTCGCAAGAGCGTGCCGTCGCCGCCGAGAACCACGATGAGCTCCGCACCCGCAGCGGCCTGCGGGCCGGTCGGCATCTGGTGGCCGCACAGCGCGGGGACGAGGTGGGTGGCCTCATCGGCCAACACCCGCAGTCTGATCCCCGCCTCGGCCAGCCCCCGCGCAACCTGCTCGGCGGTATGCAGGTTCTCCGGGTGTCCGGTATGCAGCACCAGCAGGACCTCACGGGTGGCTCTCATTGCGGCCCCCTCCGCACGGCGGCGTCCACCAGTTCCTCGGCGGGGCGCAGTGAATCGGCCACGCCGCGGCGCAGCCACAGGAAGTACTCGACATTGCCGGACGGCCCCGGCAGCGGGCTCGCGATAGCGTCGAGGAGGCACAGCCCCAAGCCGGCCGCGACGGCTAGCACGTCCAGCATGGACTGCGCCCGAAGCCGCGGATCTCGGACCACACCGCCGGCGCCGAGACGTTCCCGGCCGACCTCGAACTGAGGTTTCACCATCGGGAGCAGATCCCCCTCTGCGCTGGTGCACGCGAGGAGAGCCGGCAGCGCCAGGCGCAATGAGATGAACGACAGGTCGGCGACGGTCAGATCGACGGTTCCCCCGATGTCCTCGGGTTGCAGCGTCCGCACGTTCGTCCGGTCCTGCACCCACACGCGCTGATCGGTGCGCAGTGACCAGGCGAGCTGCCCGTAACCGACGTCGACCGCAACCACCTCCCGGGCTCCGCGGTGCAGCAGTACATCGGTGAATCCGCCGGTGGATGCGCCGGCGTCCAGGCAACGTCGACCCGTGACGGCCGGGCCCCCGGCGCTGAGGCCGTCCAGGGCACCGAGAAGCTTCCGAGCACCCCGCGACGCCCAGCTCGGCTCATTGTCCTTTACCCGAACGAGCAGCGGGGTGTCCGCGTCGACCCCGGTGGCCGGCTTGGTCGCCGTCACCCCACCCCCCCGGACACGGCGCTGCGCGCCGAGCTCAGCTGCGTGGTCACGAGACCGGGCCAGCCCGCGCCGCCCCCGCGCCCCGGC
>CAXUFG010000090.1:0-19769 GCA_964250265.1 uncultured Pseudonocardiaceae bacterium
CTGATGGTGTACTTCCTGCCCCCGCTGTTCGGCGCTGAGGAAGGGCGTAGGTGACCGCCCACGCGGATAAACATAGGTTTGGTTGAGCTGTGCAACCGAACAGACCGCAGATCGAGCCGGAAAGTAGGGCTATCACCAAAGATCGGAGCATCATGAGAGAGACGTTGCGCTCACCGCCTGGGAATTCTTTGGATCGAGTACACCGTCTGGGGACGGCGGTGCTCGGAGTCGCACTGGCAATTTTCGGAATTCTCGGGTTTGTTAACCGGCTTGAATTCTTCGCTGTCCATGGTAAGATGGTGCTCGGGTTGGCCTCGAACGGTCTACTATCGACGATCTCACTCATCATCAGCGTGATTCTCCTCGGCGCTGCATTGCTCGGTGGCCGGATCTCATCAACGATCACAGTGGTCGTAGGCTTGCTCTTCATACTCTCCGGGTTGCTCAACCTCACCGTGCTAGACACCAAGCTCAACCTGCTGGCATTCCGGCCAGCGAATGTGATCTTCAGTGTCATCGCCGGGATGTTGCTGCTGTTTCTGGGCGCCTACGGTCGATTCAGTGGTGGCCTTCCGTCGGACAACCCCTACCAGCAGCGTCGACATCCCGGTGATCGACTTCCCGGTGCCGGGGATGGCGATCCGGAAACTGACCACTGGGTGGCCGCGGAGTTGGCGGTAGCCGAGGGACATCCCACCCCGGGCCAGGAGCAACTGGTACGCGAAAACGCACAACACCGCGTCGATCAGGCGCATCGCCGAGCCTGGGAACTCTATAAAAACAACCAGAGACGCGATAACGGTTTGCCGGGAGGTGAGTGAGCAAGAAGCGCATTAGAGGCTTGGCCGGCGGGGCCGTCAATCTCGAGTCAACTGTGGGTTTGAGTCGGGCGCCAGGGCGATCGTTCGGGTGTATGTGTTGTTGCTACCCTGTCGTGAACTCGACACCACTGACTGCGCAGTCGATGGAAACGTCCGTGGTGTCGAGTTCACGGCCAGCGCCCACCGGCAAGCCGGCCAGGAAACACGCCTCGTCGGGATGGGGCGAAGTCCCGTAAGTTCTCACCCGACGGCACGCTAGTGCTTTCGTGTAATAACGCTCCTACAGGTACTCCACAAGTAGCGGAAATCAGAATTTCGCTCTAATATGGTGGTTGGGAACCTGTCAGATTCCGCGATACACCCCGGGGTCTCGGTGTATTGCTTCCGTAATTGCTGGATCCTATGACTAAAATCACTACGACACGAGGAGAGCTCATGACGAACGCAGGCGGAAACAACACGAGCACGATCGACATCGTTGAGATCGGCCAGGAAATGTGGAGCTATCTCACCGGTAAAGGCGCCAGCGTCGAGTACAACTTCGAGAACATGCTCATCGAGGTACCCAAGACAACCGGCCCGAACTCGCCGCGCGCGATCTGGAAGATCGACGGCACCCTACGGATCAAGACCAATGACAAGAGCAACCCCGGTTCCGCTGGCCGTGGCTGATAGCGGGGGCGCCGGCATCGACGTCCTTGGGCTCGACGTCGATGCGGATCTTCACTTGGAGATCACCACTCCGGCTGGCGTGGCGACCATCGCCCACGTCCCCGGCAGCGGCCAGCAGGTGCGGGTCGAGGTTGCGCGACCGGAGATCTTTCTCTCCGTATTCGATCGGACCGGCGTCGGACGGCTAGCGGACACGTGCGCCGCGGTAGGAGTGGCGGTGCAGGTGGTCGGGCCAGGTGGTCGGGTGGCCACACTCGGCGCCGGGACCTCTAGTCGTCTCGGTCGGACGGTCACCGGCAGCGCGTGGGTGGCACCGGCACCTCGCGTGGCAGTTCAGCTGGGGAGCTCGACCTGGGCGGGGCGGGTGGCCGCGTTCGCGGCACCCGTCCTGCTGGTGGCACTGGTCGCGATTTGCGCACACCGCCGGGGTTCCAGTTCCCTGATTAAGTGGTGACATAGCCCAGGCTCGATCAATCAGCTGAGTACGGCGCAGGTGGGCGGGAAGTCGTAATGCTATCCGCCCGCCTACTGCACCCGCCGGATCAACCGGGAGTACCGGGCGATGCGCAAGACCATCGTGCGCCCCACCGTCGAAGTCCTCACCGGTCCGGTCGGCCCCGACGCCCGCAGCGCGTGGGAGGCACTGCCCGCCGGGGGGGATTCCAGCGGATGAACGCGGTGCTGCGGTTCCTGCGGTGATGCTGGAGAGGATGAAGTCGGTGCTGAACACGGCGTTCCGGGCGGTCAGCGCGTCGAGGATCCGGCCGATGTCCAGCGGTATGCGGCAGCACACGTGGAAGGCGTCATCGTGGCCGGTGGCGATCGATGGTGACGCGTGCGTACCCATCGTCGCGGCCGAGGCTCGCACCCGCGGTGACCGAGATTCCCCTGCTGGCGAACGCCTCCGCCTCCCGATCGGTGATCGCTTGGGGATAGGGGGGTGGCCAGCGCGACCCGCCTGGCACCCAGCCGGCCCAAGGCGCTGGTCAGCGCATCGATTGCGCTGACCAGACGGGGTGGGTAGCCGCCAGAGTGGGTGAAGCCCTCGGAGGTACAGGCCAGCAGCGCCCCGTCCAGCGGCAGCCTCCCCAGCGATGCCAGAGCCTCGGGTACCGCGGCCCGCAGACCGTCCAAAAAACCCGCATTCAGGGCCGTTGTGCGGGCAGGCGGGACCAGACGGGCGTAGTGGAACACCACCCCATCCGGGCACAAGTGAGGCAGCTCCTCCTCGACCACCATGTTCGCCCAGGGCATGAGCACCCCGACATGGCAAGCACGCGAAGCCCCCCGGCAGGAGGTTCAATCCCGGCAGCAACGTGGGCAATCCACCGGGCCGCGCGCGGCGCCAGCCTCGTTGACGTTCTCCACGGCGCGCAGCAAGATCTCCGGGGTGCAGGTCAGCGGATTGCGTGCCACCACCGCGGGGTCGAAGGTCTCCACACCCATCGGCGCGCAGTTTCCTTCTGTGCAGTACCGCGCAACCAGGACGGCGATGCGCGTGCCGGCTGGGGAGGCCACCGCCAGCGGGTCGGCGTTGTCGATGTGCAGCACCGCAAGTTCCGGGCACACCTCCCGGCCCCCGGCCAGCAATCGCTCGATCTGCTCGGGGTCGCGACGCTGGTAGGAGAAGAAACAGGTCTGCTGCCCGAGCCGGAAGTCATGCACCCAGCCTCGGACAGCCGAGTGATCTCCTCGAGCATGTCGCCGACGTCACGGAAATCCACCGAGGGAGCTCTCACCGGTTCGTTGCAGAAGCTACAGAAATCCCTGACCCGCACGGCCCCGCGCCGGGCACCGGTGACCCGTCCCGGAGGCCAGGAGTCATTCGGGCCAGATGCCGCACTACACACACGACGCGCCTGCACCCTGGTGCCCTCGACCCGGGTCACACCATCCCTGGCACACAGAACGGGCAGGCGCAGATGGCCAGGATCTCGACCTGAGGGGGGATGTCACAGAACTGTCAGCGCTGTCGAGCAGTTAGTCGAACTCGTGGCTCCTGTGCTCCGTCGAGAAGCGCTCGTAGTTCGTCTGGGGTGAGGATCAGGATCGGGCTCGCGTCGCCGAGCTTGGAGTCGCGCATGCCGATAAGGCCGTCCACCGCGGCCAGCTCAACGCAGTTGCCGTTCGGCTCGCTGAAGTTGCTCTTGACCCACCGTGCACGGGTGAAGTCAGGCTTGGACATGCTACTGGTCCTTTCCGGGATGCTAGTTGTAATGCTCTGCCACTGCCCGGATGAAGTCCACCGACTCCAGCGGTCCCAATGCGGCGGCGGTCAGCCGACGCCACAGATCAACATAAGCCCGTACCGCATCCTTTTCGTCGAGGTATCGGGCGTCGTCGTAGTTCTCTACGTAAACGAAGTCCAGTGGCGATGCGATTCCCGGCGCGCTGATCGTGAGCAGCGAGAAGCTGAACGAGACCGTACCTGTGTAGGTCTTGGTCCTGGACGGTAGTAGCTGGAGCTGCACGTTGGGCAGCTGCGCCACTTGCGTGAGGTAGTCGAGCTGTGCGCGCATGACTTCGGGACCACCCACCTCGCGACGCAGGCACGACTCGGACAAAACGAATGACACCGTAGGCGGATTGTCCTTGGTAAAAATCTTCTGGCGCTCTCGCCGGGCCTCGACGCTAGCTTCGACCGAACCGTCCGACAGGTTGCGCGGCCATTCGGCGTGGACGGTTCGGATGTAAGGCTCGACCTGCAGAATGCCCGGAACGATCTCAGCCTGCACCTGGCGGATGTCCTGGGCGCCTTCTTCGAGGTCGACGTACAGGCGGAACCACTCGGGGAAGGCCGATCGCCCACCGGTCCAGCGGCCTCGCTGGTTGCTGTTACGAGCGAGACTGAGCATGCCCTCGATGTGTTGCGGGTCGTCGCCGTAGAACTCCAGCAGCATCTTGACGTCGCCGAGGGTGACTCTGGTCTGGCCAAGTTCCAGCCGACTGATCTTACTGACCGTTGTGCCGATGTGGTCGGCGGCTTCCTCCTGCTTGCGGCCAGCTTCCTCGCGGACTCGGCGCAGCTCGTTGCCGACCAGCAGTCGGCATACCGTCTGGTTCGGTGCCATCTCAAGCGTCTCCGGGACAGACGTGTGTCCGCGCGGCGCCGATCAGGTACACAGGGTAACCACCCACGCGGCCGATTCTCAAACTGAGCATTCTCACCCGGGGTCCGCGAGTGCTCGGCTCAGCCTGGATTGGCGCCCTGAGATCGGCCGCATCGTCCAGGCTTCTGGACGGTGCACCCGGTCATCGCGCTCATCCGCAGCGTTGCGGCAGGATCGGCGATCAAGGGGGGCGCTGAACGGCGCCCCGGATGATCCCGCTGCCAAGAAGGACGTCATGCCTGAGAAGGTCGTCAAAGACAAGGTGCTGTGTTATGTCGTGCGCGAGGGCCGCTTGCTGGTGTTCCGGCACACTGACTACAGCTACGAAGAGGTGGGCATCCAGGTGCCTGCCGGCAGTGTGCGGGCCGGCGAGACACCCGAGGATGCGGCGCTGCGGGAAGCTACCGAAGAGACCGGGCTGACAGACTTCAAGATTGTCCGAAAGCTCGGTGAGATCGAGTACGACATCACCCCGTACCGGTTCGAAATCCAACGTCGCCATGTGTTCCATCTGGAATTGACCGAGCCGACTTCCGAGCGGTGGGCCAGTCATGAGGACCACGACGGAGAATCCGCCCCAACGCATTTCGAGTGCTTCTGGGTGCCGTTGGAGGCCGCCCACATCCTTCAGTCCGGTCAGGGAGCTTTGCTCGGGCGTCTGTTCGACTAGTCAATGCCCGCTTCGGCATGCACGGAGGCACCCGATGGACTGCAGCACCGCGAACGCCGAGATCGGGCAGCTGTACCAGAGCTTGGCCAGCACCGACACGGACACCGCAGTGTCGGTGATCCTCAAACTGCGCGGCGAGACCTGCGACATCGACTGTCTCTATTGCTACGAGAAGCGCAAGGAGGTCCCCGGAGGAGCCCGGATCGGCGTCGACCAAGTACGTCGACTCACCGAACTTTTCCGGGGACGCCCGCTGGCCGTCGAGTTGCACGGCGGCGAACCGTTGACCACCGGGAGGCAGCACCTCGGTGCGGTGCTAACCGAGCTCGCCGCCCAACCGGCCGTGATCCGGGTTTCGTTGCAGACCAACGGTGTGCAGCTCGACGAGTCCTGGTTGGACCTGTTCGACGCGGTTTACCCGGATCTACTCATCGGCATCTCGCTGGACGGAGACCCGGAGGGCAACGCCTGGCGAGTCGGTTATGACGGCGCACCCACCTATCCGCGGGTAGCACGTGCCCTGCATCTGCTGGCTGAACGGGGGCGCACGGCGGGCGTGATCACGGCGGTCACTCCGAGGGTGCTCGGACGGGCGGAAGCGGTGCTTGACCACCTCACCGGCTTCGAGGCCGTCAATGCGATCAGCGTCGTGCCCTGCTTCGACGCGACGGTCAACAAGCCCACAGCCTCACCGAGTCGGAGGCTGGCTGCCAGTCGGGTCCTGCAACGAGTGACCATACCCACGACGGGCGGCCCAGGCTGGGCCATCACGCCCGACGAGTACGCCGAATTCGTGCTGTCGGCCGCGATCCATTGGGTCACCTCGGGAGCGCACACACGCGTCAAGCTCGAACCGGCGGTGTCTGTGATTCGCCGGTTGCGCGGCCTGGACACCGGGTTCTGCCACTTCTCCGACCTCAAATGCGACCACGTGTTCACCTTCTACCCGGACGGCAGGTTCGGTAGCTGCGACGAACTGCCCTGGCCTGCCGCCCAGCTGACACGATTGGACCAACCGAGGACCGAGCAGGAGGTCACCTCCGCCCAGCAGGAGTCGACCTTGCTCAGGCAGGGGCGGTCCCTGATGGCCAAGTGCGTCACGTGCGAGTACCGCGGTACCTGCGGCGGTGGGTGCCTGGCCACCCGCTGGCGCGCCGCGCAAGCCGTAGGCGACGACGATGCCTACTGCGACTACCGGATGCGCCTGGTCGACGGCATCGCAGCGTTGCTCGCCCAGCCTGGCGTCCCGTCCGGGGTCTGGTGCCGGCAGGTGCGCTCGCGTCCGCGCAACCCCAACAGCATGGCCGACGTGGCCGGTTTCCTCGCCCGCTGGGACGACCCCCACGCCACTCGGCTGACCGTCCACTTACGCACCAGCACCCACGGCAACATCAACACCGTCGGCGAGCCCGGCGTCCACGAGGCCAACGATCTGAACCCCCACCACCCGCAGTGGCGGCAAGCCATCGAGCCCGGAGCGTGGCCGCTGGTGGAGGCGTGCACCAGCGGCTGGGGTCTGATCACCTACGACAGCTGTCAAGGGCACGGTTACCCGGGCTTGGGTCTTGCCCCGGCCATCCGCCGTGTCGGACTCCTGCCCCGCGACCCCGACGAGTACGCCAAGACCGCCGCTGCTTTGTGCCGAGCTGCCACCGACGCCGCCGATCATCTTCCCCAACCGGTGCAGATCACCCTAGGTCGAGCGGAGTTGACCTGCGAGACGACCGGACGTCGGCTGCCGGTTCTGGACCTCGTGTTGGATCGCGCAACCGGCAGCGACTGGACGACGTACTTCTCTGCTCTGGATGAGGCCACCGCCGTTGTCACCGACAGCCTCCGCCGCAATCCGCCCAGTCGCGAGCTGAGCTGCGCCTGCCACGGTCCTCGTCGCGCCATCGAGCACCAGACCGCGGAGGTGCACGGGGCGTGAACGCACACAACACCCTGACCGTGCACCAACTCCTGGGCCGCCTCGTCTACTTCCACGTCCTGTTCATCGAACCCGAGCTGCCTCCGATGGGGCGCCCCGCGGGCGGTGGCGAGGTGTGCTGTCGCCACAGCGATCCCGTACCCGCATCAGACGACACGACCCGGTTACGGGATACGGCATGGGCCGCCGTGGAGGAGATCGCCGCTACGCTGGCCGCCACCAGCACCTGCCCCGGCGAGGTGGCCCGATGTTGTCCCACGTGCCAGGTGCTGGCCGCGGGTAAGGCCATTACCGACTGCTGGATGGACGTGGAGCACCGCGCCTACGGCACCCCGCCGCAACCGGGCGATCAAGAGGACTGGAGCCGAGCCGTGGCCGTGCGGCTGGCCGCTGTGTTCTCACGCCAGCATGACTCCGTGTGCGCCGCGCTGGCCGGAGCCACGGCCAGGTGGAGCACTGTGCGACCGCCCTCCGCGGAACGGCTGCCCCTGACCAGCGAGCTGATGACGCTGTGGGCCGATCCGACCGACCGCGCCCCGGTCATCAGCTGGCTCAACCATTGCACTGCGCTCACCGACGTCGCCCAGGTGCTGGACACCAGGAGGACCAGTCGATGACCCGTATTCCCATCCACATTGCGGAGACCCTGGCCGCCGGCAGCATTGAGGGCTTTCTGACCTCGGCCGAGACAGCAGAACTGGACAAGATCATGGAGGGCTACCTGACCGAGGAAGCTCGCTTCAGCTTCTCCGAGCAGCGGACCGCATCGATCCACGAGATCCCGGGCCACACGACCGCCCAGGCGATGACCGTCTACGAACCAGCCGGACGGCTGGAAGTCCCCGAGATCCCCGCCGCGGCCGAGCACATCCTTCAGCGGGCGTTCGACCGTGCCCGACCCGCCCTGGCCCGCCTGATCCCCTCAGTCACGACCTGCCGACCATGGACCTACGTCGAGTACGAGCCTGGACAACACATCACCGCTCACCTCGACGGGATCGCGCCCGACCCGATGGCCTGGCCGCGCCAGATCGCCGGCATCAGCATCGTGATCGACACACCAGCTGAGGGCGGTGAGTTCTACATCGAAACCGCCTCCGACGAGCGGCTATGGAACATACAGTGTTCCGATCCCGGCAGCGGCTACAGCCACGGCATGTGGCTCGCACATGACGGCGCCGACCACTCCGCCGACTGGTTCCGGGACATGCCACGCACCCGCTGGAGCGTAAACCCCACACCCGGCACCGCCCTGCTCTACGGCTCCCAACTCACCCATGGCACCCACCCCGTCATCACCGGCACAGCGCGGAAATTCATCAGCTGGCTCATCGCGGAAACCCGTGGACCCGACACCAGGAAAGGAGGACAGACGTGCTGGTAGCTGTCGAGGGAATCGCCGGATCGGGCAAGAGCACCCTGCGGGACCGCCTGCTCGCCATCGCGGCGCTGGACCGCATTCCCCTCGGGCACGTCGGCCAGTTCTCCTGGCTATCCCTGGAGTCAACCCGGATCGTTACCGCCTTGCGGGCGGGCCTGACACCGGTACGCGAGGACGCGGCCCTGACCGCCGCGCACTATGACCTGGACTTGCACGCTCGCTACAACCTGACCCCCGCGCGCGCTTGCGGTCATGTGGTCGCTGACAGGCTCACGCTGTCCACGGCATGCTTGCTTGCGTTGCTTTACCACGGCCGGGTCGAGCGCTACCTGGAATTGCTGGTCACCGTCGAGGCGGCCCGCCCCGAGCTGACCGTCCTGCTAAACACGCCCGTCGAGCTGTGTATGGACCGGTTGAGAACGCGGGCCACAACACGGAGATTCGGCGAAGATCCCGATACCGCGCGCCGGCTGGCCGAGGTGTACGAACAGGCCGCCGATGCCTGGGAGCAGCTGACTGGCCAGCTCGTATTGCGACGTCCAGCCATAACTCCGCACGACACGAGCGCCACTGCTGACGAAGCGATCAGGCGTCTACGTGACACCGTCGTCCCCGTTACCGGCATGAACCTGGGAGCTTGACCATGTGCCTGCATCCGATGCACCCTGCCGCGTGGGTCCTCGACGAGCTCCGTAGTGCCGGATGGACCATCAGCAACCTGCTCGCGTTCACCCGCGCCAGCACGCTCGTGCTGGCCAGCCGCAACGGAGATCCGCCCGTCGTGGTCAAAGCCGGCTTCGGCAGCAACCATGTCCTGGCCGCCCTTGACGAACACGAACGCCCAGCCGCCTACGGCTTCTACTGGTACCAGGAGATGACAGCGACCGAACGCGGTCTGGCACGCGAGGACTTCCGGCACGAAATCGACACCACCCGCGCCGCAGCCGGCGCCGCGCACATTGTACCCGTGCTGGAAGAGGGAAGTCACGCCGACTTCGACTGGTACACGATGCCCTACTACCCGCAAGGCAACTTCCGGCCACTGCTGGTGGCAGCGACCGCCGACCGCGACACCATGGCGGTTGCGGCGGGCATGGCGGTTCTGGCTGATGTCGCTACCGGGCTGATCGAACTGCACCAGCGGGGGATCGTGCACCGCGACGTGTACCAGGAGAACATCCTGCTCCGCGACGGCCGCGGTCTGATTACCGACCTGGGTGCGGCTCGCCACGACAGCGCGCCGCGCGGACCAGACCGGCGTGGGCCGGAAGTGCACTGGCCACCCGAGTACGCCACCAGCTACGCCACCGCAACCCCAGCGGCCGACGTCTTCAGTCTCGCGGTCCTCGCCTACCGGCTCGCCTGTGCCGATCTCCCACGCCTGCACGGCATGCACAGGATGGACGGAGTCCCGGAGCTGTTCCGCAAGACCATCGTCACGGCCTTGGCCCACGACCCCGCGGATCGTCCCTCGATGGCAGAGCTACAAGACGCGCTGCGTGACTCCGCCAACGTGCTCGCCCCATCCGCCTAGCGAGCCCGACACCTACGGAGGAACCATGCCGATCGGCGCGCGGGCACCACCGTCCAACATCGTCCGCCCGTCCACAGAAACTCAAGCTCAAACGGAAAGGTACGGCAGCATGGACCACTCCGACCAGATCAGCGCCTTCCTCGCCGCTGTGGAAGAACTGCGTGGTGCCGACGAGTCAGTGCGCACGACCGCCCACACCTCCAGTGTTTCGGCTGAGGGCTGGCCCGCCGCCGAGTCGCAGGCCGACGCCGAGCCCAGGAGCTGATGCCCGGGTCCTGACTGTGGCCGTTGGTTGGTTGGTCGCCACAGTCAGGACCGCCACTCCCGCGGCTGCACGTTAGGAGTTTCGCAGTGGACGAGCTGGCCACCATGTTCACCCTTGACCGCATTCAGCGCCTGCACGAGTCACGAACCCGCAAGATTTACGCCCTGCTCCGGGCCGACGATCATCGGATGCTCCGAATGCCCGAGGCCGAACAGAATGGGCTGGGCTACGCTGTGGCGCACCATTTCCTCGAAGGGGCCGAGGCCTCGGCTCGGGCATGTGATCAGGACGCATTCAGCTGGTATCGCACCAGCGTGGCGGCCGACCACACTGCGTGGTACACGACCACGACGGTGGGACCGCGGATCATCCTGTCACCGGACCTATCCAGCCTGCCGCGCTCCGAGATATCCGAAACGCCCTACATCCTCCTTGGCCCCAATACCACCGCCCCGGCCGTCGAGTTGCGCGACCTCACCACCGTCGCATTCGCTACAGCTGCGAAGACAGGCTTCGCCGCCTTGGTCGCCGGTCACGCCGCCGTGGTGTGCCTTCTGCGGCATAAGCAATTCGGCGATACCCTCAATAGCTGGACGATCAGCCGCCTGCCAGGAACGATCTTCACCGACCACATCGACGATCCCGCTGTGCTGGCCCGCGACATCATCCACGAAGCCGGTCACAACTGGCTCAATGACGCCCTCGCCGCGTGCGATGTCAAGATCTCTACCGATGCGGAGTTCTTCTCGCCGTGGAAGAAGACAACCCGCCCAGCATTCGGATTCCTCCATGCCTGCTGGGCATTCCCCCTCACCATGCTCTACAGTGCCCGGAGCCTCGACCGCGTCTCCGGCGCGGTCCGCACTTTCCTCACCGCCTATCTCGCCCAACAGCGCGAACTACTCACGACCACCACGGACGACCACGCTCGAGCGCTGACCTTGATCAGCAATGACGACTTGCGGCACCGGTTGTACAGCGTCCACCGTGCCGCCCGTGACCTGTGATCATCCGCACCCGCCCATCGAAGGACAGCGCGGAATGGACGTTGCCACACAAGACCTGCACCCAGGGGTGTGCGTGCTCGTTCACGCCCCCGATGGACAACTCATTCAGGCGCAAGTCGGGCTCGCAAACATCGAGCTAGCCATCCCGCTCGGCCCGGACGCCGTTTTCAACGTCGGCTCGGTCGCCAAACAGATCACCGCGTACCTGGCCGTGCTCGCCGCGCGTCGCGCCTTACTGGATCTGAGCGCACTAGTCGCTGATTTCCTGCCCCAGATACGAGTACCCCGCATCACCGTTGCCGACCTGATCCGCCACGACAGCGGTATCCGCGACGCCGAATCGCTGTTGTCGCTCGCGGGATTTCGAGAGCTGGACCACTACACCGGTGACGACCTGCTCGCGCTGGCCTACCGGCAAGCAGATCGCGCTGTTCCGCCTGGGCAGTTCCTCTACAGCAACACCAATTACCTCATGCTCGCCAAGATCTTGGAAACGATCCACGGCATCGGCCTGCAACAACTGGCCGACCAGTACGTGTTCACACCCCTCGAGATGTGCACGGCGCGCTTCAAGACCGACCCCCGCGAAGTAATTCCACAGGCCGTGTCGAGCTACCAGCAAACCCCCGACGGACGCTGGCAACACCAGACACGTCCCGTTGTGCTACCCGGCCCTGGCGCGTTGTGGTGTTCTGCTCCCGATCTCGACCGCTGGCTCGGACACCTGAAGCAAGAATGGGCGGAGCAGAGTTTCCACGCCCTACCGTTCGACACCGAGATCGGTTATCTGCCCTCCGACCACTCTCCATACCAATACGGAGCCGGCCTGTATGCCGACACCACGGCACCCGAAGGCTGCGTGGTGTTCCACCACGGCCACGAGCAGGGATTCTCCGCCGCAACCCACCTGGCCCGCAGCGGCCTGCGCATCGTCTGCTTGTCCAACAACGCAGACATCCACGCCGACCATATTGCCGCACGCATCGTGCAATACCTCACCCACGGAGGCACCCTCGACAGAATCCACACTTGCCTGGGACACCTCAGACCAGACAACGGCACCGCGCCAAGGCGTAACGCCCCCGCCGCTCCGCCGCCCGAAGCCGACCAACATACCTGGCTGGGCACCTTCTCCTGCGACGAAGTACCCGGCGTCGTGCGGCTATCGCGCCATGGACCAATCCTCTACCTCTGGCGTCGGGGCACCGCCGACCAACTCGCCCGCATGCGCACCGAAACGCAGACCTACGCCGGTCCTGGCTACACGATCACCATTTCTACGACCAGCCCCCTCAGCAACGACCACCTCGACGCATTCACCCTCGATCTTGACCGCGCCCCAGCACTGCACTACCGATCCACAGCGACTAGCCACCACGTCCACAAGATCGATACCCGGAATGCGCGGCACCACTGATGAGGCCGATGACCGGCGCCGGCGGGACCGGCCCGAGTTAGCGCGATGCCTGCCCCCAGCACTCACCGGACACCACCACGCTGGCACTCCGGGCACACCTGCGCCGACCGGACCGCCTGCACGGTGGAGTCCGTGTGCCCATTACCGGGCGCTGGTACAGGCAGCCTGATCAGCTCAGACGACGCGATCTGTAACACCTCAGCCAGCGCCACAATCTCCGCGAGGCTATCCAGCGCGACTTCGCCACGCTCGATCTGCGACAGGCGGGACTTGCTCATTCCGGCCAGCCCAGCGACCACCCGCTACGACTTATCCCGCGCATTGCGGATCTGGCGCAGCCGCGCGCGGCGCAGCTGGAACCCGCGATCGAGTTACAAGCCGTCGACCGCATCGGTGCGGACCCGGCCACCGGGCCGATCGGATGCCTCAGCACGGCGGGCGCTGCGGTCGATCGCCTCCTATGGTCGAGGGATGGGAATCACCTACACCGACGTGATCGACGCTCCGCTGGACGACGTGTTTGCGTGGCACGAGCGGCGCGGAGCGTTGGCTCGACTCGCCCCGCCGTGGCAGCCGATGCGCGTCGTGGCCGAGGCCGAGTCGCTGCGCGACGGGCGCGCGGTGCTGAAGTTTCCTGGCGGGCTGACGTGGGTGGCCCAGCACAGCGGGTACGACCCGCCGCACCGCTTCGTCGACGAACTGACCTCGCTGCCGCTGCACTGGCGGCACACGCATGAGTTCGCAGCCGAGACCGACCGGACGACGCGGGTTACCGATCATGTGGACACGCAGATCCCCGGGCATTTCCTGCGCTCGACGTTCGTGTACCGGCATCGTCAGCTGGCGGCCGACCTCGCCGCGCACAGGGACGCTGCCCGGACGCGGCCCGAGCCGTTGACTGTGGCGATCACTGGGGCGTCCGGGCTGATCGGATCGGCGCTGGCGGCGCTGTTGACCACTGGCGGGCATCGGGTGATCCGGTTGGTCCGGCACGCACCGGACGCTGCCGATGAACGTCGATGGCGCCCGGACGATCCGCTTCCAGGCCTGCTCGAGGGGGTCGACGCGGTGGTGCATCTGGCCGGCGCGCCGATCGGCGGTCGCTTCACCGACCAGCACAAGCGCGGCGTGAGAGACAGCCGCATCGGCCCGACCCGGGCACTGGCCGAACTGATCGCCCGAGTGCCCGAGCGTGTCGGGGTGTTCGTGAGCGCGTCGGCGATTGGCTACTACGGGCCCGAACGCGCGGACGAACCGCTCACCGAATCCAGCAGCCGGGGCACCGGGTTTCTCGCCGATGTCGTGACGGACTGGGAAGCTGCCACGCAGCCAGCCCGTGACGCCGGCGTCCGCACGGTCAACGTGCGCACCGGCATCGTGCAGTCCCCCCGCGGCGGCACCCTGCAGATCATGCGGCCGCTGTTCACGGCCGGGCTCGGCGGCCGACTGGGCAGCGGAGAGCAATGGACGTCCTGGATCGACCTCGATGACCTCACCGACATCTACTATCGGGCCCTGGTCGACACCGACATGGATGGTCCGGTCAACGCCGTCGCGCCAGAACCGGTGCGCAACCACGAGTACACCGCGACCCTTGCCCGAGTGTTGCGTCGACCCGCTGTGCTTCCCGTCCCGGCGCTGGGACCGCGACTGCTCCTCGGTGCTGAGGGGGCCACCGAGCTGGCCAATGCCAGCCAGCGCGTGCAGCCCGAACGGCTGACCCGGCTCAACCACCGTTTCCGACAGCCGACGCTCGAGGCGTGCCTGCGACACCAACTGGGCCGCGAGCAGACCTGACCGCCGACTCAGCATGTGCCGCGGCTGGTGAACTGACTGACGAGTTCACCGGTTGAAGAATGTCGCAGAGCCGAGCAGCTCGGTGACTGCGATCGCGATGGCCACCCGTTGCGGGTTCTTGCGCGGCACCCGATACCGTTGCGCGTAACGGTCGACCGCGGCGGCGACTTCGGTCGGTTCGTCGGTTAGTTTGCTCGTCCCCATCAGCGACATCCAGCGGGGACCGTCGTACTGACAGAGCACGACCGGGCCACCGGCTGCGGCGTTGCGGGCCTTGCGGCTACGCCCGCTGGTGATGACCCAGGCGACGCCGGTTTCGGCGTCCCAGGTGAAGCCGACCAAGGTGACGTGCGGGCTGCCGTCGGGCTGCAGGCAGGTGTAGCTGGCCAGGTACCGATCGTGCAGAAACCGCCGCCCTTCACTTGTCAGCTGGGCGGGAGTGAGCGACACGGTCACACGCTATGTCGAGCGGGCCCGAGTCTGCGCGCTAGTCCGAGTTTGCGGCCCTGAAGTTGCGCGAAACCCCATTTCGACGACGGCACCGCCGACGGCGCCAACTCGCGGGTACGCCAGCAACCATGACCCAATGGCCGGCATCGGCGCCAACACCGCCCTGCGCGACGCCGCACTGCGCACGAGTGGTCAAGACCATCAACACGATGTACTTCCAGACTCTCGCCGAAGCCGCGCCGACCGCCTCGGCGTGGGCGCAGGCAATTAACGGAACCGCTCGCGGGATGGACTGCGTAGGCGTGCGCCAGTTGCTGCCTTCGCCGCTGATCCGATCGATCCTGCGATCGTGTACGCCGACCTGCCGATAGCCGCTGGTCGCCCGGCGGTGCGGCTCAACATGATCGCCAGTCTGGATGGAGCGGCTACCGTCGATGGAGTGTCCGGCCGGCTTGGCGGTCCAGCTGATCACCGAGTTTTCGCGGCCTTACGGGAACTGGCGGATGTGGTGCTGGTCGCTGCGGGAACCGTGCGCGCCGAGGGCTATGGCCCATCGAAGGTGCCGCTGGCGATCGTCACCCGATCCTGCGCGCTGAGTCTCGACTCGCGTTGTTCACCGAGGGCGCGCGCCCGATCATCTTGACCGTCGTGACCGCGCCGCCGGACCGGGTGGCCGCGGCGCGTGCGGTCGCCGATGTCTTGATCATGGGGAGCACACGTCGACCTGCACGCGGCGTTGCAGCGCCTCGGTGCGGACGGGTACCGCAGCATGCTCGCCGAGGGCGGTCCCAGCCTCAACGCGCAGCTCGCCGCGGCTGATCTGGTCGATGAGCTGTGCCTGACCGTCGCGCCCTGCCTGGTCGGCGGGGACTCCCGTCGCATCCTCGCCGGTGCTGCGGTGGCCATGACCGGGTTCGCGCTGCATACAGTGTGTGAGGACGCCGGGTACTTGTTCCTGCGGCTGCGCCGCGCCGCGTAACAGGGAAGTTAAGCCAGATACCCTGAGTCGGTGGCCACCCCCTCGCATTCTCCCCGCGCTGCACTGGTCACGCTGTCCCGTTCGGCTACCCAGAACTCCTGGACGTCCTCGTAGAGCGTTACGAGCTGTTTGGTCAGCAGCACCGCTCCGGCGTAGCAGTCCACCAGTTCCTTGATCCGGCGGACGTCTCCGACTCTGGCCCGACGCACGGTGACCAGAGGGAGCATGCCGTACAACCTATCGATGGTGTTGAATACCGCAATCAGGCGTCTCTGACGCTGTATCATGCAGCTAGGCTGCATGATACAGCTGCAAGCTAGGTGGATGGGAGGGCCAGGTGCTGCGCAGCTTCCGGCTCGCCAACCACCGATCGTTCCGGGACGAACAGGAACTCCTGCTGATGCCGTCCTACGACAACGACCGAGAGGTCGTGCCGGTCGCTGCGGTCTTCGGTGCCAACGCATCGGGTAAGTCGAACCTCGTTGATGGCCTGCGGTTGATGGTGAACCTGGTGCGCGGATGGGGAACGCGCGAGCCAGACTCCGGCATTCCGAGGAAACCCTTCCGGCTGGACCGGGAGTCACTGCTGGAGCCGTCAAGATTTCAGGTAGAGCTGATCTTGGAGGGCGTGCGCTTCATCTACGGTTTCGTTGTCGATGACGAGCGAGTGATCAGTGAGCGGTTGCACTCCTACCCGCACCGTCGCAAGCGCGTGTTATTCGAGCGTGACGGCGACTCAATCGACTTCGGGTCAACGGTAACCCAGCGTACCCGGGCGGAAGTCATCGAAGATCTGCTGACCGAGGACACCTTATTTCTTGCCGCAGCCTCACAGCTCAAGCTGGACCAGTATCGCCTGGTGATTGAGTGGTTCCGGCGATCCATACGGTTCGTGCGACCGGGCCGGTTATTCCGGCCCGATGGCGAGCGGCTCGCTCTGTTCCTCGAGCAGTCGGACACCGGTCGAGCCAGGTTTCTCGAACTCGCGCGCGCGGCGGATGTGGGGATATCCGACGTCGCTGTCGAGTATATGGATGATCCGCTCGCCGCAGAAGAGGCCAAAGCTGTGCAAAGAATGGCAGAGCGATTCGAAGCACAGATGGCGGACGTGGACGCCGAAGGCCGCAATGCACTCGGTGAGCAATTGAGACGGGCAAAGATGCAGGCAGCTGTCCTCCTGGAGCGGTCTCATCGCGCGAAACTGCTCGTGACGCATGGTGGCGTAGGATTCGAGTTGCGTGATGAGTCTGAAGGTACTCAGGTGTGGCTGGATTTGATACCAGAGATCATCACCAGCTTGGATAGCGGCCGCACTCTCGTCATCGACGAGATTGGTACAAGCCTGCATCCCTTGCTGGTTCGCAAGCTGGTCGGCTTGTTCCGTAATCCGTCCACGAATGTGAACAGTGCTCAGCTGTTGTTCACCACCCACGACGCGTTCCTGCTCGCACCGGTCGCAGGCGAGTCGGGGCTGGATCGAGACCAGGTGTGGTTTGTAGAAAAACACTCAGACGGAGCATCCGAGCTATATCCCCTCACTGATTTTAAACCTCGAAACGAGCACAATCTCGCTCGCCGGTACCTGGGTGGGGCGTATGGAGCCGTCCCGATCCTCGATAGATTTGACCTGCTCGATTCTCATGTCGCAGTCGACTGACGACGTCCCATGAGCATTGTGGGTCCCCGCAGTGGGAGGCGACCAGCGTTTCGCCAGCCAAGGCTGAGACTGCTCGTGGTTTGTGGTGGTAAGCGAACCGAACCGGACTACTTCAGAGGGCTAAAAGATCATCTGCGCAACCCTGCCGTTCAGATCCGGCTCAAGGCGAAGGTCTGCGCACCGCGAGACCTGGTTGAGCACGCCCGGAAGATTGCCCCGGCCGGTGAAGACGAGTTTGACGAGGTGTGGTGCGTGGTGGACTCCGACGAGTTCGACCTTGAGCCGGCCGTAGCCCTCGCTGCGAAGCTGGATATTCGCCTCGCCGTGTCAAACCCGTGTTTTGAGCTGTGGCTGTTGTTGCACCATCAAGATTGCACCGCGCCTTTCTGCGGGGCAAAGAGCGTCCTGCGCCAACTGACGAAGCAGGTCCCGGAGTATCGCAAGAACGGTCTGCGGTTCGCCGATTTCGGATCGGGCTTGATGGATGCGGTGCGACGTGCGGAGTGCCTCGACCCGACTGGTTGCGACCACGGGCGCGATCCCTCCAGTGGGGTTTGGCGGCTAGTGCGTCTGATCATCGAGGGTGGCCAGATACGCTGAGTGGGTGTCCGGCCCATCGAAGTCGCCCCGCGCTGCCCTGGTTACCCTGGGCTGCGCCCGAAACGAGGTCGATTCCGAGGAACTGGCGGGCCGGCTGACTGCGGATGGCTGGGAACTGGTGGACGCCGACGAGGGCGCAGCCGACGTCGTGGTCGTCAACACCTGCGGTTTCGTCGCCGCTGCCAAGAAGGACTCCATCGACACCCTGTTGGCTGCCGCGGACACCGGCGCCAAGGTCGTTGCGGTGGGTTGCCTGGCCGAACGCTACGGCGCCGAACTGGCGGAGAGCCTGCCCGAGGCCGACGCGATCCTGGGTTTCGATGCCTACCCCGAGCTGGGTGGACGGCTGCGGGACGTGCTCGCCGGTCGGACGGTACCCGCGCACCAACCGGTTGATCGACGAACCCTGCTACCGCTCACTCCGGCCTCCCGGCCCGCCGCTCTTATCGCTGGGCCCGCGCTGCCCGGGCACGGCTGGGGTCCCCGAGTGCCGCGCCGCCGGCTGGATGACTCCCCGGTTGCCCCACTGAAGATCGCGTCGGGTTGCGATCGGCGCTGCGCGTTCTGCGCCATCCCCACCTTCCGCGGCGCGTTCGCCTCTCGCCCCCTCGACGATGTGCTGGGTGAGGCGACCTGGTTGGTCGGGACGGGAGTGCGGGAGCTGATTCTGGTCAGTGAAAACTCCACGTCCTACGGCAAGGACCTCGGCCGCCCGGGCGCTCTGGAGGAGCTGCTGCGCCGGCTGGCAGGCGTCCCCGGCATCCTGCGGACCAGAGTTTCTTACCTGCAGCCGGCCGAGACCCGTCCCTCGCTGGTGACCACGATCACCGGCACCGCCGGGGTGGCCAGCTATTTCGACCTGTCATTCCAGCATGCCAGCGAGCCGGTACTCCGGCGGATGCGCCGGTTCGGCTCACGCCAGTCTTTCTTGGCTCTGCTGGATCAGATCCGCCAGCAGGCGCCTCGGGCGGGGGTGCGCAGCAACGTGATCGTCGGGTTCCCGGGGGAGTCCGAGGCCGACCTGGCGGAGCTGGAGCGCTTTCTCACCGAGGCCCGGCTGGATGCCGTGGGCGTGTTCGGCTACTCCGACGAGGACGGCACCGAGGCCGCTGGCCTGCCCGGGCAGCACGACGAGGGCACCGTAGCCGAGCGCGTCGCCCGGATGAGCGAGCTGGTCGAGCAGCTCACCGCGCAGCGCGCCGAAGATCGGGTCGGGGAGACCGTTGACGTGCTGGTGGAAGACACTGCCGCCGAACCGTCCGGGCGCGCTGAGCATCAGGCCCCCGAGGTGGACGGTGAGTGTGTGTTGGCCGGCCCGGGAACGGGCTCGCTCGCGGTCGGCGATCTGGTGCGCTGCCAGGTGATCGCCGCCGAGGGCATCGATCTGGTCGTCGAGCCGATGGAGCTGATCACCCCGGGTGGGGGGGGGGGGGGGGCGCCCCCCCCCCCCCCCCCCCGGGGGGGGGGGGGGGGCCCCGG
>CAXUFG010000091.1:0-3445 GCA_964250265.1 uncultured Pseudonocardiaceae bacterium
GTATCCGGCCGGGCGTGCCCAGTCCTGAGACCGTGCTGGTAGCCGTCACGACTGATGGCAGCTACCTGCTGATGGCCTACCCGCAACGGGAACCAGCGGCGTTCGTAGCGCAGGACGACGCCGGTCCGCTACGGGAAGCACTTACCGCGGCCTTCGGAGATTCAGCGGACCCGGGTCAACCGATCAAGGAGAGTCGATGACCTCCCGGTACCTGCGCAGCGCGGCTGACGATAACACCCCCAACGGCCATGCGACGTATTTCGCCGAGCGGTGGTGACGGTGGACATCAGGCAGTCTCCGGTGTTGCCGGTCGAGATCGACCTGGTTGTCCTGCCGGTGCATGTTGATGGCGTCAACGACCCTTGCAGCGGGAATGGTGCCGTGCCGTGGAGAAGCGCTTGGTCGGTGGTTCAGGGTCGGTGCGGACGGTTCAGCCCTGAATGACACCCCGGCCGTCGAGGAGCTGCTGGCTACTGCTTGATGAATCTGACTACGGTGCACGAGCCACACACAACAGCGGCACCGGGAAGGCGATGGTGGATCTCAGGACTCAATCGTGCGATGACGTGATCGCTCAGGTGGAGCGATGCTTGAGTGTGCGGTTGGACCGGGAGGCCGCAGTGGTGAAGCGGCGTTCCATCGGAGCCCGTACTGACCGGTGTACCTGGGTTCGTATTGAGGCGAGGCCGCTGTCCACGCTGGCGGGGCAGGGTGGCGGTGTGGAATGCGCGGCATGTCTGCCGACGGCGGTGGCCAAACCACAGTGGTATCGGGGTCTGTCCTGGCAGGCCCGTGAGCAGGGCCTGTTGTGGCGGGCCGACGAGACCGAGCTGGTAACCGCGTCCCCGATCAAGCCGGGTGGCGTCTTGTGCGCCGATCCGGGGTTGACGGAAGCGTGGTGGGCGACGATGCGCAGGTCGCTGGGCGCGTTGGCAGCGCATTCGACGATTCGGGTGGCGACACCGCACACGGTCCCGATCTGCCAGCAGCGGGTGACGGCGACGATCGAGAAGGTGTTCGCGAGTTGCGTCGAGACCATGGTGACCGAGTGGGCGGTGGCGCACGCTGATCTGGCGTGGGCCAATGTGACCGCCCCGGAGTGCTGGCTGCTGGACTGGGAAGACTGGGGTATGGCACCCCGCGGGTGGGACGCGGCGACTCTGTGGGGCAACTCCTTGGCGGTGCCGGCGTTGGCGGCCCGGGTGCAGCGGGAGTACCGGGCTGATCTGGGTAGCAGGTCTGGATTGTTGTCCCAGTTGTTCTTCTGCGCCGAGATCATCGCTGCCGGTGATCGATACGCGGGGCCGCTGGCCGAGCCCGCCCGACGGGAAGCGACCCGGCTGATCAGTTTGCTTCGGTATTGAGCGCCTTAGCGTGCAACAACGCCCAGTACCGGGCGATCCGATCGTGGTCGACATGGAGCGATGTGGCGGTGACCAGCTCGGTCAGGTGCTCGGCGGTGCTGACGCCGACGGCTACCCGGCTGACCTGGGGAAGTTCATAGGCGAGGCGGAACGCGGCCGAGATCGGCGGGCAGCCCCGGTTTCCCTGAAGAAGCTGCCGGGCGTCGACCTTGTCCCAGAGGGGATGTGTTGCCTGTCCCCCGTAGGGGCTCATCCCCCATCGGGCGTGAGCCCTGAGGTCGAACCAGGTGGCCAGCCTCTCGCTGGCGTCCAGGATCTCCGCAGGGACGAGCAGCCCGGCGCGAACCATGCTCCGTGCCGGGGTGGGAAGCGCATGGTCGACAACGGCGAGAACAGGTCGGGGGTCCCAGCAGGTAACGCCCCACGAGCGGCACCACCCTGCCGTTTGCTGAGTCATCCAGAGCGGTGCAGGCTGCCGCCCAACAGTCGCGGCCGTGCTCGGGCGCCAGTGTGGCAAGTGTTCGTTCGGGATTGTGCAGCAGCACGACGTCGGGCTCAATTCCCAGATCCTGTACGGACTGGTGTATCGCCCGGCGTAGTCGCACAGGGTCCAGGCTGTGCTCAGGTCCTCGATCACCCGGGAAGAAACCCACCTTGGTGGAGATCGTGAAGTCGCCCAGCAGATCGCCCGCAGTGTTCGCCAGTTTGCGGTGTGAGGTGAAGGCCCGGTAGTTGTAGGCCGTATCGAGGTCGGTCACCCCGAGGGTGAGGGCAGTTTCCAGCAATTGTTGGTCGGGATCAGACCGGTATAGCCCGAGAGCAACTCGTCGGTCACCTCTGCGCACAATCCCTCCTCGATGAGCACGTCGGCCAGCTTCGCCGCATCGATGCCGGTCGCCGCGCTGACCGAGTTCAGGCTCATCGGCTGCCCGGACAGCAGCATCCGCAGTGCTGGCTCGGCTTTCACCGCGACGGTGATCCGTTTTCCCGCGCCCAGCACGATGATGGTGTCCTCGCATGGGCTCAAGCGGGGTGGGAAATCAGTCACACAGACCACCGCCGCCGGTGCGCCGAACACCCCGCAGGTGCGGACCTGGCGCGGCGCAGGCTGTTGCTGTTCCCTTGCCGTTAGGAACACCCCCGGCGAGATCGATGCGATCAGGCGACACGCGGCCGCAGCGAGCGCCTGTGCTTGCGCACGGTGTCCTTGCGCGCTATCTCGGATGAGGTCGTGGCGGAAGACCTCGTCCTGCCGGGAGCGGTCGGCCAGCCAGGTCAGCCAGTCCGCACCGGTGCGTTGCTCGATCCCGAAGGTGGCGTGCAGGCTGTACCCGGCGCCCTGGGTGGCGCGGGTGGCCTGGTGCCAGTACCCACGGGGAATGTGCATCACATCACCGGCCCTGAGCGTCCCCGACCACACCCGTTCGTCGCTGGGCGCGGAATTCGGTGCGGCATCGCGGTACATCGGCACCGGACGAGACGGCGCGCGAACATCCCAGCTCTTCTCGCCGGCAAGCTGCACGACGATGACGTCATGGTCATCCCAGTGCAGGGCGAATCCGGAGGTGTCTTGTGTGGTCAGGTAGGTGTTGACCTGGACTCGTTCCCGGGCCCACCACTGCCAGGAGCGGCAGGCCACGTCCATGGTGGCGTCCCAGCGATTGATCGCATCGACAACCAACGTGCACCCGGATTCGAGTAGATGGCCCAGCCGGTGCATGTCCAACATGGGGATGGCCTGGCCCCGTCGGCTTGTCGTCTCAACGATGTAATCGCGGGGGTGTAGCTCGATGCCGTTACCCACGCAGCGCACCTGCGGCGGGGACAAGCTACGCCGCATCAACACATCGAGCAGCCGCCGGGGAGTCAACAATCGGTCGACCAGCTCGGGTTCCGGCAACCTCCCACAGGCGAACTGGGTACCTAACGCGGATGGTCCAGTCCAGCCCAGCGCGCGCTCGACGTCGTGGATCAGTCGGTGCTCATACATGATCAACCTCTCGTGCTGGAATGACCCACGAGGGAAGGTGGGATACCGGGGACTACGGATCCCGGCTATCGCCGGAGTCCCCCTGCGCCCC
>CAXUFG010000091.1:3545-19472 GCA_964250265.1 uncultured Pseudonocardiaceae bacterium
GGTGGGATACCGGGGACTACGGATCCCGGCTATCGCCGGAGTCCCCCTGCGCCCCATCGGACATCTGGAAATCATCCCGGTTCTGCACACTCGAGAGCTGCTCAACGGCCGCTATCAGCTCGTCGTCACGATCGTCCATGCCAAGTCACCTCCTCGTCTTCTCGGCGGATCCCACTGTCGTCGGGCAGGACTGACCGGCTCAATGCCGCCACGTGGGCGAACATTGCCGCGCGCGGCAATGTGGCCGCCAATGGTGACCGGATACTGTCCATGACCAGCGGAGGGGAACGGTCATGCCGAGGATCAGCCGGGCGCGCCGCGCCCAGTTCCAGCACCGCGCCGCGCAGATTCGGCAACAAGGTCAACGTGCCGCCTGGGACGTCGCCACCATCGCCGACGAGATCGCTCGCCAGCTCCCGGAGGTCACGCCGTTGGAAGTCTGGCGACTTGCCTACGGATGGAGCCGTCCACAGGTGGTCGCCGCCGTGCTGGAGCTCTACCGCCACGCCGGCCTGGCTGAACCAGGACTGACCAGCGCAAGGTTATGCCGATGGGAACACGACTCCGTCCAACCCGAGCTGGACTACGCCCATGCGCTGGCACGGGTCTATCAGGTATCGCCACGCCGACTCGGCATCACGCTGAGCAACATGGTGGCCGACGGTGGGTACGGTCGCCCCACCCCACCGCCCGATCCGGGAGCCGCCATGGCTGACAACGCACTGACCGCGGTTGCTGACTCAGTGCAGCTCCAACGCGAGATCGAAGGACCCGGTGGCGGCGTGGCCACCTGTGAGCAACTGCAGCGCGCAGTGGACTACTACACGCTGAACTACGCCCGCCACACGCCGGCAACCTTGGCCGCGGAGATCCACCGCTGCCGCGCGATGGTCGTCGACATGCTCGCCCGCAACCAACAGGAGACAGGCCGTAGAGAATTACGACGGCTGGGCGGATGGCTCTCTGCGCTGCTCGGTGACCTGGCCTTCACCCTCTCCGACTACGCCGGCGCGCACATTCACCTGGGTACCGGCGCGCGGCTGGGGATCGCGGTGGGCGAGAACCGGTTGACGGGATGGAGCCTGGGCGTTCAGTCCATGGTGGCCTACTTCGGCGACCGTCCACTCGAGGCTCTTGATCTCGCCCACCAGGCCAATGAGTATGCTGACACCCCGATACGCCGCGCCCAGATCACGGCCTGGTGTGAACTCCGGGCGTTGGCCGCGCTCGGTCTCGACGACGACGCCCGGCATGCAGCAACCGTTGCCCAACGTCACATGGACGCCGCCGCCCGTGATGAGCCTGGACGTTGTGGATTCGACCGCGCTGAGCTGAACCAGCATCTTGCCGAGACATTCTTGCGCCTCGGAGATACCCGCGCCGCCCGCGTGCATGCGGGCTATTCCGTTGAACTGAAAAGTCCCGGATCAGGGGGCTGGGCCGCCGCCACGGTCGTCCTCGCCAGTGCCCACGCCGCCGAACACCGCACCACCGAGGCCGCCGTCCTCGCCACCGACGTCCTCAACACTGTGCCACCAGCAGCCCTGCGGGAAACCACACGCCGCCGCCTGGTCGCGCTCGATGCCGACTTGTTCAGCGAACGCCACCCCGGGCAAGCCTCCCAAGACCTGCACGAACGGCTGCTGACGCTGCCGGCACACACCCCCACACAACGCATCAGCCCCGAACCCAACGGAGGCTAACCTTTCCGTGCACGGCCCAGGCGCGACCCTGAACCCAGCGACCTTCGTGCGGGGGCCCTGGGTTGGTGATGCTGGAGTCCGTGCAACCGACCGGTGACCCTGTTACGTGACCGCCACCGACAGGCCACCGATGAGGACAGCTATGAAGCTGATCGACATTTCAATGACCGCTACGAGCCCGTCGGCACCGAGGACACGAAGACCGCCCACGCCAGGGGCTGCGCTCGCGATCAACCCGACGACCAGGGGCGTGCTCCTGCAAAGAAGACCCAGGTACAGCTCCGACCGTCCCGACTACGCCGACATCACCGTCGGCGGCCACTACCCAGGCGGGCGAGACGACCCCGATGGTGTGCGCGAGGTCCACGAGAACTCGGCCTCCTCGCGCTCGGCCAGCTCTACCTTCGTCGCAGCACGTCGCTTCTGCGCCGCCGAACGCACCCATGTGTTTGGTAACCAGGAACGCCGAAATCCCAGTAGCCGGCCGATCATGATGTCTGCTGCGCTCCAGGAGGACGCGATGTTCGCTCACCAGGTCGTGGAATTCAGTGGTCCAGCTGGTGTGGTGTGGACCGAGCTGCCGGAGCCGGCCTCCCGCGATGGGGTCATCGTCGACGTGGTCGCTGCGGGTGTTTCCTTCGCCGACCTGCTCCAGACACAGGGGCGTTACCAGCTGGCGCTGCCCCTGCCGTTCACTCCGGGTATGGACGCCGCCGGGGTGGTCCGCACCGCTGCACCGGGTGCCGGCGTCGACGCCGGTCAGCGGGTCGCGGTGCTGCGATCACACGGCTGCTGGCAGGAGGTCCTCGCCGCGGACCCCGATCAGGTGCTGCCACTGCCCGATGACATGAGCTTCGATGCGGGGGCAGCGGCTCCGCTCAACTACCTGACCGGGCTGTTCGCCCTGGTCCGGCGGGGACGTGCGCAGAGTGGCGAGACCCTGCTGGTCCATGGCGGCGCCGGGGGTGTTGGCGTCGCCGCGATCCAGCTGGGTCGCGCGCTCGGGCTGCGAACGATCGCCGTCACCAGCGACGGCTGCAAGCGTGAGTTCGCGCTGCGCTGCGGCGCGCACCACGCAGTGCTCAGCAACGGGTGGCTCGACGCGGTACGGGGGCTGGTGGGGGAGCGGGCGGTCGACCTCGTCTTCGATCCCGTCGGCGGAGACCGGGTGACCGACAGTCTGCGCTCACTCGCACCCGAGGGCAGGCTCCTGGTCGTGGGCTTCACCGCGGGGGAGATCCCCACCGTCAAGGTCAACCGGCTGTTGCTCGGGAACATCGGGGTGCTCGGCGTGGCTTCCCGCGAGTTCTTCGAGCGGCACCCGCCGCTCGTCCGCGACCTGTGGGCACGACTGCTCGAGTTACGGGGAACCGGGGCATTGCCCGATCTCCCCGTCGTGGCCTACCCATTCGGCGATGCAGGCCTGGCGCTGCGCGCCCTCGCCAACCGGCAGACCAAAGGCAAGAGCGTCCTGAGCCGGCGCAGGGCCGCGCTCGGGTAGGTTGTCCGGGTGAGCACGGTCACCGTGGGCGCGCTGCGTGAGGATGACGTGACTGCGGCCGACCACGTCATGCGGCTGGCGTTCGGCACGTTCCTTGGGCTGCCCGAACCCGCCGCGTTCATGGGCGACGCCGAGTGCGTCCGCACCCGCTGGGCGGCCGACTCCACTGCTGCGTTCGGCGCCCGGATCGACGGGGAGCTGGTTGGCTCCAACTTCGCCACCAACTGGGGCAGCGTCGGCTACTTCGGCCCGCTGACCGTGCACCCGGAGCACTGGAACCACGGGGTCGGGTCCGCGCTGATCGGGCCGGTGATGGACCTCTTCGAGCGCTGGGCGCTCACCCACGCCGGGCTGTTCACCTTCGCACACAGCGAAAAGCACGTCGGGCTGTACCAGAAGTTCGGCTTCTGGCCCCGGTTCCTCACTGCGGTCATGGCCAAGCCGGCCGTGCCGGCCTCACCCGGGTCGCTCGAGCTCTACTCCGCGGTGCCGCCGGAGGGACGGCTTGACTGCCTCAACGCCTGCCGGGTGGTGACCGGGGCGGTGTACGAGGGCTTCGACCTGGAGCGAGAGATCCGCGCCACGGAGCAGCAGGGGCTCGGCGACACGGTGCTGGTGACGGATGGTTCCGGGGTGGTCGGGCTGGCCGTGTGCCATACCGGCCCGGGGACCGAGGCCGGCAGCAACACCTGCTACATCAAGATCGGCACCGTGCTGCCCGGGCCGGGGGCCGAGGAGCGCTTCACCCGCCTGCTGGAGGACTGTGAGGCACTCGCTGCGGCGCGGGGTGTTGCCCGGATGAACGCGGGGGTGAATCTGGGCCGGCACGAGGCATACCGAGCCCTGCTGGATCGGGGATACCGCACGATGCTGCAGGGTGTGGCGATGGAGCGGCAGAACCGCACCGCCTACAACCGTGCGGGTGTCTACCTCATCGACGATTGGCGCTGAACGCAGCCAGGTCGAATGGTGCACCGATGAGCACCTGCGCCGTCGCGCTTACGGCGCGGACGGCAGCACCGTGTCTTGTATCGGCTCAGGTCGTGATCAAGCCTGCATCGATACTATGGGTCTCGTGACAGAAACGATCAAGCTGTGAGCGGTCTGCCGCGTGAACTGCGAGACTTGATCGCGTCCGGCCCCATGGCTCACCTGAGCACCATCAACGCCGACGGGAGCCCGCAGGTGACCGTCATCTGGATTGGGCTGGACGGTGATGATCTCGTCAGTGGTCATATGTCGTGGCAGGCGAAGCTGCGCAACATCGAGCGGGACCCGCGGGTCGTGTTGTCCTTCGATGCGCCACGGGTGCCCGGTGTCTTCTTGAACGAGTACGCCGTGTTGCGGGCGAGGGCCGCCGTTTCGCCGAGCGACGACGTATGGAATTTGCTCAACCGGTTGGCGAAGGTCTACATGTCCCCTGACGCCGAGTTCCCTGCGCCGAAGGGTCCTGGCTATGTCGTGCGCTACTCCGTCGAGCGCATCGGCGGCGTTGGCCCCTGGGCGTCGACCTCGAACTGAGATGTGGGCCTACGGGCACCACGTACGTGGTCAGGAGCGCTTCGGTGCGAGGTGTAACGCGGTGATCCCCGCAGGTCGAACGGTTGCGCAGCGACGAGGCGAAGCTGCTGGTAGGCCCCAGGGTTGGCGAACACGGGCATTCCGGCGCGGATCGCGATCGGGTTGACGAACAGGTAGACCTCGTCTAGCACGGTTACGGACTGAACCCGTCGCTCTTGGCGCGATCCAGTAGCCGCTTGGCGGCTGCCAGCTCCGGACTGTCGGCCATCCCCGCGATCACGACGCCGACCGCGTCGCGCATCCCGGGCACCGCCCGCGATCCGGGGCCGCCAGGCTCGCGGCAAGGACCTGCGCTCCACACAGCGCGAGGTAGCGACCCGAGTGGCGATGCGCCCTCGCGGACTCATCGGTCATCAGATGCTCGATATGGGTCTGCGCATCGATGATCCCCAGTGGGCGCGGTCCACGTTGGACCGGTACCTGGGTCCGCTCAGCTTGGCGCCAGTGTCTGCCAGTCATCGCCAGGACCACGCCCTGTGTTGTTTCGTGTGGGCACGCATATCACGCCCCGGCTGGTGTGGGTGAACCCGGACGCGGCCCTCATCTGCCGGATAAGGGTGGCGACCTCACCGGAAACCCGCCACGGGCGCGACTCCGAAGGCACGTGTAGCTCTCTGGCGCCGCGGCTCTTACGTGCGGATCCCGGGTCGTCGGCGCAGGATGTCCAGGACGAAGTTCTCGTCCTCGTGGTGCACGACGGTGTCAAGTTCGCTGCGCTGACCGAGTTGGTCGTGCACGTTGAAGCCGTCGTAGCCGTAGCTCTTGTCGCTGGCCCTCCAGTGGGCGGCGACGAACTCACCGCCCGGTCGAAGCCGGGAGATGAGCCCGTCCAGCAACCGCCCCAAGTCGCCCGCAGTGAAGTAGTAAAGGATCTCGCTGGCGACCACGAGGTCAAAGGTGCGATCTGGCAGTTGCGCCGGGAGCACTGCGTGAGCGACCGTGACGTGATCGGACCCCCGCAGTTTGGCGCCGGTCGCGCGGACCGCTGTCGGCGCACAGTCGACGGCGAGCAGTGCCTCGCAGCGGGCGGCGAGGAGTGTGGTCATCTCGCCGATGGAGCAGCCGGCCTCGAAGCCGCTGTCGTAACGCTCTCGTGGCAGACTGGCTGCGGTGAGGTCGTATTTGCGTCGTTCGTACCAGCTTGTCGAGAGGTCCCACGGGTCGGTTCTGGTGGCGTACAGGCCTTCGAAGTGTTCCGATGGGACTGTCGATTCGGGTGGGTGGGCATCCCCGGAACGGCGTGGCATGCCGGTAGTTTTCCTTGTGCTCTGAACGCGAACGTTGCGATGATCAGCATCGCTACCGGGTGCGCCTGGTGCCACTGCGATCTCATGCAGTCGATCACGAAAGGGCCCGTGGTGACCGGTGCCGTGGCGGTGGGTCAATCCCGGCGACTGCTTGTCGTGCACGCCCATCCTGACGACGAGTCGATCACGACCGGCGGTCTGCTGTCCCGGTGCGGTCTAGCGGGAATCAAGACCACACTGGTGACCTGCACGGACGGGCGCTACGGCCCGGTCAACCCGGAGCTCGGTGTTCGGCTCACTCCGGATCAACTGGCGGATACCAGGGCAGTGGAGCTGGACGAGGCAGCTCGAATCCTGGCGATCTCGCAGGTGCGCCGGTTGGGCCACCACGATTCCAACATGACCGGGTTGGTGCAGAACTACGCGCCTCAGGCGTTCTGGGCGCAGCCGGTCGAGGTGTTGCTGACCACGCTAGTGGGCCTGATCCGGGAAACCCAACCACACGTAGTCGTGACCTATGACGCTTTCGGCAACAGCGGCCATCCCGATCACATTCAGGCGCATCGAGTCACAATGCTCGCGGTTGGAGCGGCGTCCGAGGCGCGTTGTTTCCCTGCGGTGGGACCGGTCTGGAGCGTGCGGCAGGTCTTCCACCCCGTCTATCCGATCTCCGCCCTGCGGCAGTTTCTCGATGACGAGCAACGGGCGGGACGCCCAGACCCGTTCGACGGCCAGGATCTCGGCGAGGTCAACTACGCTCGATCGGACGACGACGTGACGCATCGAGTTGACATCAGCGAGGTCTACGACCGCAAGACTCGTGCGGTGCAGGCGCACCGCACTCAGATCGGTCCGCACTACCCCCTGCTGTACCGGACGGCGCTCGCGCGTCGGCATTACGAGCATTTCCGGCTGGCGTGGCAGCGCCAATCGAACCCAGACTTCGACGACGTCTTCGAGCCGGCTGCGTTGTGAAGGGGGGTCCGGGCACGGTGGAGTTGGCGATGGTGGCGCCTTCGGCGCGCCGTGAGGGCGGCGGCGATGTGTGGCTGGATGGGTTGTTGCGCCACCTGCCGCAGCTGGGCCTTCGCCCTGTCGTGGTGTTCGAGGGTCATGGCGAGCTGGTGGAGCTGGCCTCAGCGTATGGCTGCCGTCCCATCGTGATGCGGGCGGCAGAAGGTGACGGGATGGCCGCCCCTCTGGTGGGAGTGCTTCGTGAGTGCCAGCCGGAGGTGACGGTGTTCTGGTCGCCGCGGGCCCAGGTGTATGGATCGAAGGCACACCAGGCGGCGGGCGCTCCTGGACGCACCGCGTGGGTGCAGCACGTCCTACCGAGCAATTTCTGGCTGCATCGGGCAGCGTCGGCGTTGCTGACGGACGTTGTATTCTGCGTCTCGTCCGCAGTCGAGCGGCGGCAGCGAGAGCTTTACCCACAGCACCCGACCCGCGTAGTGCATCCGGGCATAGACGCATATGACGCGCTGTCGCGGGAGGAAGCGAGAACTCGGCTCGACTGCGCAACTCATGCGCTGCTCGTGGGTGTCGTCGGGCGGATTGAGCCATGGAAGGGCCAAGACCTGGCCGTCCGCATGCTGGACGAGCTCGTCACCCGCCAGCTCGACGTACATCTGGTTCTCCTGGGGCAGCGACGCTCCTCGGCCTGGCCTGAGTTCGATGGACAGGTCGCCACACTCGCCCGCCAGCTCAGCATCGCTGATCGGGTGACGCTAACCGGCCCAGTTCGCGATCTGCCGGCGGTGCTGCCCGCGCTGGACGTCCTCGTGTGCGCGTCGCGGGAAGAAGGGTTCGGCCTAGCTGCGGTCGAGGCCATGGCTGCAGGAGTCCCCGTTGTCAGTACCCGGTGCGGCGGCCCGGAGGACGTCCTCGAGCATGGTGTCACCGGGTTACTTGTGCCGATTGAGGATGCGCTCCGGCTCGCCGATGCCGTCGAACGGATGCTCACCGACCACAGCTTCGCGGCCGCGCTCGCCGATTGCGCCCAGCAAGCCTGGCGGACGAGGTTCACCGCGCGACGCTCCGCAGAGAACTTCCTTGCCGCACTCACTGGCGTTACGAAGCCGATGGCACCAGGGCTCGGCGGTCACTAGCCGGCCGTACCGTGATCGATCATCGTCTCGATGTCGGCAGCTGGAATCGGGGCGTACTCGTCAGCGTCGTGACCGAGCTCACGCAGCCAGCCCTCATCGCGCAGTGCGATCCGGTGTCGCCGGTCGCGGCTGACCGCCCAGAGCCGGTCCGCCACACGAACGACAACTCCACCCCGGTCGACGTGGTAGTGCCACCACAGCCCCCAATCGACGTCCACTTCGAGGTCCTCGTCCGACGCGTGACATCGCAGAAACTCACCGTGCGCACGAAGGTAGCGGTCGAGGTTGCGTTGGTTCTCCAGCATCGCCCCCGGGGATTTCGGGTGCCACACATGCAGGGCCCACAGATCGTCGCGCGGCAGGCAGGTGAGACCGGCTTTCGCGGCCCGGGCGCCGAACTCCATATCCTGGTAGCCGTAGCCCCGCATCGACTCGTCGAACCCACCGACCCGCCAGTACTCGGTCAGTGGCCACCCCGAGTTCAGCGGCAGCGTCCATTCGGGGCGCAGCGGTACCGGGGTGCTCGTGGGGTGATTGAACAATGTGCCGCGAAGCTCATGTCCGATGAACGTTCCCTCGACCCGGGTCGGCGTGCCGTGCGGCACCCGCGCGCGCAACGACGGGAGATCGTGGCGGTGCACGGCGTCGCGCAGGATGGTGTGGTTCAGCGGAGGAAGCCATTCGACCATGCCAAACAGCACCACATTGGGGTGCTCCCTGTGCGTAGCCTGGAACAGGGACATCGCCTCGGGTGGCAGCATCAGGTCGCTGTCGAGCATAACGAGCAAGCTCAGTCCGCCCGGCAGATTCGCCGCGCCAATATTTCGTGCCCGTCCCGTGCGCACTCCCACGTCGGGGCCACAACCGATCCAGCGAAGTCGGCCTCTCCACGTCGGCGACCGCGCAAGGTCCTCCACCAGCTCGCGGGTGCCGTCGGTGGAACCGTCGTCAGCGACGACAATAGCGAAATCGTCGAGTGTCTGGATCTTGAGGGACGCTAGCAGCAGTGCGAGGTTGTCGCGCCTGTTGCATACCGGGACCACCGCGCCGATCACCTTCCGCCCCGTCGCGGTCTTCGGCTGCCGCGCGGCCAACTGGCGCCTGGCTGGGCTCGGAGCGCTCTGTGCGATCGTGTTCGGGATATGCACACGACCATGAATTCTCCGGTGTTCGCCTGCCCGGTGTGCGGTGAGGACTTGCCTCCTGCACCGGGTAGCTACGTGTGCGTAAACGGCCATCGCTTCGACGTCGCCCGCGAGGGTTATGTCAACTTGCTGCTGGCTCAACATCGACGGTCCAAGGATCCGGGCTACAGCAAGGAGATGATCGCCGGGCGGCGGTACTTCTTCGACGCTGGACACTACGCTCCGCTGGCTGACTGCGTCGCGGAGTGCCTGCGGTCCCTCCTTCCAGCGGGCCCGGACCGGGTCGTCGTCGATGCCGGGTGTGGGGAGGGGTACTACCTGCGGCGGCTTCGCCGCCTTCTGCAGCAGGATTGCTCGGGCGACGGCGTGGTGCTGTGTGGTCTGGATATCTCCAAGCACGGGATCCGGGTGGCGTCGCGGCGTGATCCGCAGGGCCGGTACGCAGTAGCGGGTACCTATCGGATGCCGGTCCGCGCCGGTCGGGTCGATGTGCTGCTCAGCCATTTCTCGCCGGTCAGCGCCGAGGACTTCCGGCGGGTCGTGAAGCCGGGCGGGGCGGTGCTCGTGGGAGGGCCAGGGGAACGGCACCTGTTCCGCTTGAAGGAACTGCTCTACGAGAGCCCCGCTGCACACGAACCGGTGGCCATGCTGGCCGACGAGAGCGGTTTCGAGTTGATCGACACGCGCGTCATCCGGTATCCGCTGTCGCTGCGAGGGCCGGGACAGGCGGCGAATCTCCTGCTCATGACCCCGTACTTCTGGTCCGTCGACGACGAGACGCGTGCCCGGATCGGCGCACTGGACGCGCTGGACACTGAGGTGGACGTAGTCCTGCACATCTACCGGCGGATGAAGATCCCATCCGTCGGCGAGTAGCCCGTGCGGGTCCTCGTTGATGGCCGAATGGACGGCGCTGACGGCATCGGCCGGTACACCCGGTCCGTCGTCGCTCGCCTGTGCGACTCGAACCCAGCAGACATCGAGGTGACGGTGCTGCGTCCCGGCACGGCCCGACGCTACAGCCGTGCCGAAGGAAACGAGTTGCTGTGCTGCGCCGTCGACTCCGGCGCGGATCTCATGCACACACTCGACTACCGCGTGCCTGTTACGGTGACCGCCGAAATCGCCACGATCGTCACCGTGCATGACGTTCTGCGGGTGCTTCGCCCAGATCTGTGTTACTCCGACGCTGACTTCGCGATCCGTTTCGGCGTGGAGGGACTGGTCGACCTACACGAGGTTGTCGCCGATCTCCGCGAGTTAGCCGCGGTTCCCGTCCGGCGGGCACCCGCGAGCTTGCACGAGGAATACCTCGGTCGGATGCTGGCGCTCGCGGTCAGCCGCGCCGACTGCGTGATAACACCGACGGTGACGGTCGCGCGACAACTGTGCGACATCGTGCCCGCTCGGGACAAGCTGCGCGTGTCCCCGTGGGGTGTCGATCATCTGCCGACGGCGACCGGTCCGCTGCCGGTAGAAATTCCGGATCGGTACCTGCTGTATGTGGGTCAGGCCCGACCGCACAAGGGTTTGACCTCCCTGCTCACAGCCGTTCCTCGCACGGCGATCTACCGCGACGGTGCGCCACTGGTGTTGGCAGGGCGCGACTTCAAGCCCGGCAGCCCAGCCGCCCAGCTGGCGGTCAGTGCTCTCAGTGCGCACCGGGTCTGCCTGCTGGGCGAGGTCCCCGATGGGGTGCTCGCGGCCCTGTACACGGGTGCGAGCGCCCTTGTTCACCTTGCTGATCATGAGGGGTTCGGGTTTCCCGCGCTGGAAGCGCTGGCTTCCGGCTGTCCGGTGGTCGCCGCTGACATTCCCGTCCTGCATGAAACGCTCGGGCCGCATGCGGCGTTCGCGGACCCTCGCGATCCCGACGACGTCGCTGACCGCGTGAACGATGTCATCGCGGCGAACGGGCCAACGGCCCGTGCCGGACGCAGCCGCTGGGCGCAACGGTTCCGGTGGCAGCGACATATCGACGACCTCAGCGCCTGTTACCGGCGGATACTCCTCCCATGATCCATGGCTACCGCATGTCAACGTCGGCAGCACAGTGCCTCGGATAGACGAGCGGGGACGCCCGCAGCCGGTGGCGATTCAGTCTGAGGGAGGTAGCCGACGTGCCCAGACTGGTCTTCGATGTGCGCGCCAACCACGACACCGGGGTGTCCCGCTATGGCCTGTCTCTTCTTCCCGCGGCGGCGGCGGACCTGGTCGAGCAGGGCTGGCAACTCGATGTGGTCGTGAGTCCTGTCCAACGCGACTATGCCCATTGCGCTATTGCTGATCTGGGATACCGAGCGAAGGTGCACATGCCCACCTCTGATGATGGTTTCGTGCGCAGGTCCACAGGGGTGCGCGCGCTGGCGCGCGCTGCCGATCTCTACTACACCTCGCACTACCTGGTCGACCGGCTCTGTCCGGCTCCCTTCATCGTCACCATCCACGACCTCACCCGGTTGCAGTGGCCACGACTCAGCTATACCGACACCACCTTCGCTGCCCGATTCGGCACGTCGGAGCTGCATATGGTTCAGCAAGAGCTCGCTGCACTCGCGGCATGGCAGGATCCGCGCGTCGTCCGGCAAGACACCTTTACGCGCTACTTCGCCGCACTGAACCGCTTCCTCGCGGCCCGTGCCGAACGCGTTCTCACGGTGTCGCAGAACACCTGCGACGAGCTGCGGCAGCGCCTCCAGGTGCCGCTTGGACGCATCGACATCGTTCCCGGAGGCGTCGACAGCACCGTCTTCCATCCGCGGCCAGCGGCGGAAATCGATGCGATCCGCACGGACCTCGGTCTCGCGGGCCCCTACCTCCTCTTCGTTGGTCTGGTGCACCCACACAAGCGGTTCGACTGGCTCGTCGAACATCTGGTCGCCGCCCGTGGACGGATGCCGAGCACCGCTCGACTCGTGGCTGTGGGCGGGTATGCCGAGAAGATTGACGCGGTGCACCGACAGCTCGTCCAGGACCAGGCCACGGACTTTGTCGTCTTCGCCGGACGGGTCAGTGACCCTCAGCTCGCCGCGTTGTACAGCGGAGCCGCCGCGCTGGTGAGCGCCTCGATCAGCGAGGGATACGGACTCCCCGTGCAGGAGGCATTGGGCTGCTGCTGTGAGGTGATCGTCGCCGACATCCCGGTGATAAGGGAAACCGCCGCCATGAGCGCCCACCTGTTCCCGCCCGAGTCGGGACGTGCATTGGCCGAGCTCGCCTGCGCCGCTTTGGCGGGCCGTATGGAACGCCGCAGCGTTGGCCATCGACCCCTATCATGGCTCACTGGCGGACGTGAGCTTGCCCGAGTATTGGTGCGGGCGTGGCGCTACAGGGCGCACCAGGATGAGCGGATCAGGGCGTAATCGGCGGCAGTCAACGGTTCGCCGGTGGTGTCGAGGTGTGTCAGGTAGTACAGGCTCGGCACGCCGATACCGGACTGTTCCCGGACGTATTCACGCCAGGCGGACAGCGACGGCATCGGCCAGCCGTCGCTGTCGACAAGCCACGAGGGATCGGCGACCCGAGCCATGCCGGCACGGAATCGCATCTCCGGTAGCACCGTGGTGGCCTGGTGGCTGTAGATGTCGCCCAGCCGCACCATGTCCTGCACATCGGCGAAATACGGATTGGGGGACTGGCCGACGATGAGTGCGTCCGGTTTGACGCTCTTGGCGGCCTCGTAGATCAGAGCCATCACTTGATATACGGCTTCGATCCCGAAAATGCGCCCCGAACCCTGTGGGAACGCCATGCCGTAGATCCCCGGGGCCGCTGCCAGGTGGTCGATCTTCAGGCCATCCGCGTCCCAGCATCCGGGTCCAGCGCTCAACGCCACGCGCACTTGCTGGCGGATACGCTCCCGCACCATCGGCATCGTGATGTCGATGGCGATCTTCTTACCACGCTGAGGTGTCCCGAACTTGCTGAGCCTGCCGGGCCGGTTCTGCCGGGTGTCCTCGCCGGGTACATAGCGAACGCAATCCCCGTCGGGAAGACCCTCGGGGTCCCACGGAGACCACCACAGCAGCACCCGCCGCCCCCGCTGGTGAACCGAGTCGATAAACCCGCGCAGATCCGGCCACCGACCCACGTCGAGGTTCTTCAGCCCACCAGCCAGAAACCAGCGGGCGTCGATTGCGAGTGTCCCCCAAGGGATGTCGTGGCTGTCGAGCATTGCGACGATGTCCCGGTAATTCAGCTGCGTACAGAGTGTGTAGGCAGCGTTGTCCCGCGGTCGGTCAGGTCCGCTGCGCACCCGGAACAGGTCCGCCTGATAGCACTGGTGGCCCCAACCGCACACAATCGGCCGGTTCCACCATCCTGCCTCGCGTCGTGTTGGCCGGGGGACGATGCCGCTGTCCTGGAGCACGTCCACGTACCGGTTGAGGGCATCCTCGGCGGTAGCGCCAGGCACGAGCACCACGGCGGGTGGGTAGAACGTCCCGTCGACGTGCGGGACGCCCCAGCAGTTGAGGTTCAGGGCGAACGTGTCGCCGCCAAGGTAGTCAAACTCGGAGAAGTGGTGCTCACCCGGTCGCACCGCAAGACCCATGACGAGCCACTCCTGTGTGAGGTCGTGGGTTACCGCGAACGCCAGCAGTCCGGGGTTCGCTACGAAATTGCCACCCCGATGATCCAGGTCGGCGTGCACACTGATCTGGGCGTGCTCGAACGGCTTGACGAGCTGCCGCGCGTGTGAGTTCGGCTCGGGACACAAGACGTGCTGGAAACCGATCGGCGATCCGGTCGAGTACTCCCGTGGACAGGTCTGACCGCGGTCATTGAAGTGCTTGGTAAGCGCAAAGTGTTCGACGAAATCCGCGTCGCGGATCGCATCGAAGAAACGAATAGTGTCGACGGATCCACTGCCGAGCACTTCGCTGTGGAACAGCAGATGATCCCGATGGACATCCAGATGATGCCGCTTGGTCCACAAGGTCGAGCGCTCGGTCCACGTGATCCGCTCGGCGTCTGTGCGCTGCTGGAGCCCCTCCAGAGAAATCGTCTTCAGCCGATCGAACCCCTCGATGGTGTCCACAGCGACTGTCGGCAACAACCCCTGGCTCCACCTCTGCAGCTCCAATCGCAGCGGCCCGCCGTTGACAACGGTCACCCGGAAACTCTCACGGCACAGCTCAATCCGCTCCGGTGCATCGGGTCGCCCGGTCATGCGGTGGGCAGCGCCCGATCTGCGGTGCGGGTCCCTTCCCGGTGCCGAAATATTCGGATCCGGTCCTGTATCACGTTCTTCGCCCGAAGGCTCGTGAAGACGTTGCAGGCGCAGCCCGCGCACTCCAAGCGCAACATCGCCTGACAACGCCTGCGGTACTCCTGGGAATTGAGGATCTCCTCGATGTCCTGCTCCAGGATGTTGCCGATCGGCGGCAGCACGTAGCAGCCCGACCGCACCGCGCCATCCGAAGCGACGTAAACCGTGGTATAGCCAAGGACACAACTCGGGTTCAGCTCCCGCAACCCAGGCGTGCCCGCGCGGAGGTAGCGCCGGACGTAGTCGAGTTCGTAGTCGGTGAACTGCCCGCGCAGTCGGCGCCGCAGGATGCCAATGATGCGGTCACTGGTCTCCGCGTCGGGCCACAGTCCCGCCAGCGAGGCGTCCTTCAGGAAATAGAGCCGGTTGTCGGGCAGGTTGCAGGCGAGGTAGCCGTTGACCCGCTCCACGTGATCAATCAGCGCGTCGAGATCACCCGCCCCCACCTGATTGAGGGTCATTGCGATGATCACCGTCTTGTCACGCAGCAGGCTGATGCCCTCCAAAGCCCTCTCGAAGTAGCCGGAGACACCTCGGATTTCGTCGTTGCGCTTGCCAACGGCATCCAGCGAAACCGCGACGTGCGTGATGGCCGACTCGTTGACCCGATCGGCAAAGCGACGCATCAGCAGTCCGTTGGTCTGCAGCCCAATCGTGGTGAACGGTGCCGAATCGGCCCGCGCGAGGATGTCGAAAAAATCCCGGCGCAACAGCGGCTCGCCACCGGTGAACCTCAGTGTCGAGATACCAATGGCGCCGAGCCTGCCGATCAGGGCAACTGCGGCGTCGGTGCCGATCCGGTCCTGCCACCGGTGCTTCCAGTAGTCACACGTCACGCAGCGGGCCTGGCAGTTCTCGGTCAGCTTCAGGCTCGCATCCCGGGGCCGCACCGTCTGCGGCGCCAGCCGGTGCGAGATGTTGCTCGCCAGCCACAATTGCCCACCGTAGAGATCCATCCGCCGCTCCCGGTTGTGATGCGCGCATGTCCAGACCCAACCGTAGATTTCACACGCGGGCCAGGCCATGACGACGCCCGGAGGAACCAGACGGGGAAGCACCGGGCCGACGGGAAGCTTCCCCACCCAGCGCCTCGCGAGGTGAAGGCGATCTTGACGATGGCCGGGACGTCCATGTGCTGGGCGCTCCACAGCAGCGAAAGCTCGCTTTCGCTGCTCTCGCCTCAATCGCTTGTGCCGACGTAGGCTGCGAGGTGCTCGCCGGTGAGGGTGGAGCGGGCATTTACGAGTGCCCGCGGTGTTCCTTGAAAGACGATCCGGCCGCCGTCGTGGCCGGCGCCGGGGCCGAGGTCGATGATCCAGTCGGCGTGCGCCATGACCGCCTGGTGGTGCTCGATGACGATGACCGACTTGCCG
>CAXUFG010000092.1:0-19423 GCA_964250265.1 uncultured Pseudonocardiaceae bacterium
CGAGATCGCCCAGCGGGCCGATCCCGAGTGCCGGATCGTGTACGTCGACAAGGAACCGGTCGCGGTCGCACACAGCGAACTACTGCTTGCGGGTAACGACCGAGCCGTGGCGATCCAGGCCAACCTCCGTGACGTCGAGAAAATCCTCGACCACCCGCAGACCAAGCTCATGTTGGATTTCGATCAGCCAATCGGCCTGCTGATGCTGTGGCTGCTGCATTTCGTTCCCGATTCCTGGGATCCGGTGGGCATTCTGGCTCGATACTCTGACCGGCTCGTACCCGGCAGCTACCTGGCACTTTCCCACGTCACGACCGACGGCAACCCTACTGGGCAGGCCGAGACAATTCAGATTTACCGGAACACCCAGGACCCGGTGTCCTTCCGCAGCCACGAGCAGATACTGCGCTTGTTCGCCGGATTCGAGCTGGTCGAACCGGGGCTGGTTGGCAGCGCTTTCTGGCGACCTTCGGGTCCGGGTGACATCTCCGACAACACCGAGATGAACACGGTCTCCTACGGGGGTGTGGGCCGCAAACCGTAATCGCCCAAGCTGGTCAGTGCGCCAAGGAGCACGATGGTCGAGGACCCGGCTCGGGTGCCCTCTCGCGTGGATAAGATTGCGCCCAATGCCGCTCGAGTGTACGACTACTGGCTGGATGGCGCCCACAACTTCGCGACCGATCGGGAGATGGCGAACAAAGTCCAACAGGCCATGCCGGGAATACGGGACGCCGTTCGGATCCAGCGGTCCTTCCTGCGCAGAGCCGTTCTCTTCATGGTCGACTCCGGAATCCGCCAGTTCCTCGACATCGGCTCCGGCATCCCGACCATCGGCAATGTGCACGAGATCGCCCAACGTGCCGATCCCGGGTGCCGGATCGTGTACGTCGATCGGGAATCGGTCGCGGTCGCACACAGCGAACTACTGCTCGCGGGCAACGACCGGGCCGTGGCGATCCAGGCGAACCTCCGCGACGTCGGGGACATCCTCGACCATCTGAAGACCAATCGCCTGCTGGATCTCGATCAGCCGATCGGCCTGCTGATGCTGTTGCTGCTGCACTTCGTCCCGGATTCCTGGGACCCGGCCAGCATTGTGGCTCGATATCGGGACAGGCTCGCGCCCGGCAGTTACCTTGCGCTGTCCCATTGCACGTCCGATGCCAACCCCCCTGGGTGGGCGGAGGTAGTTCAGCTATACCAGCACACCCCGGAGCCGCTGTACCCGCGCAGCCACCACCAGGTGCTGCGCATGTTCGCCGGACTCGAGCTGATCGAACCGGGACTGGTAGGCAGCGGGCTCTGGCGGCCCTCCGGGCCGGGTGACACCTCCACCGATGCCGAGATGAACACGATCATCTACGGTGGTGTCGGCCGCAAGCTGTGACGCACGATAGCCGGGTGCTGCCGATACTGGATACGATCACCACACCTCGTGCGTGTGGATCTAACCGATAGGTGGCTGCCAAGCGGTGACATCGTGAGCGCCGCTCCTCCTCGCGAGCCTGGCCTGACAGTGGCCGGGCTCGCTCAGGCGTGGGCCGCGGCGGCAAGCCATACCACATATCTGCCGATGTCCGGGGCCGAGCTCGAGCAGTTCTTCACGCGGTTGATCAACCGGCTGGTGACGGCGATGGCCGGCGCACAGCTGGATGACTACGCGGTGATCGACGTGGCCGCCGAGCTGGTTGCGCACGATCTCACCGGGTCGAACAGCATCATCCGCAGCCTCGAGGTCCTCGGCGACGGCCTGCCCCGGTTAGCCGAGCTGCACCCCCGCGACGGGCGCGACGCCGCCGTCGAGCGCGTGCTGAGGATATTGGCCGGCGGGTACGCGGCAGCACTACGGCAGCGCACCCTCGACGAGCAACACCAGATCACGCAGGCCCTCCTGCAAGCGAAACTGGACACCGAGCGTGAACTGTGGATCAGCGAGGCACGGTTCCGGCAGGTCTTCTCCGAGTCGGCGGTGGGGATCGCAATCAGCGATCTCGACGGCACCGTGGTCACCGCCAACCGCGCGTTCGCCCACATCGTTGGCCGTTCCCGGGACGATCTCGTCGGCGCGGCGCTGCCGAAACTGTTGTACGGGGCCGACCACCACGACGAGTCGACGCTGGGCGATACCTACCACAAGCTCGTCATTGGTGAGGTGACGCACTTCCGGCGCCGGGGCCAGCTGACCGCGGCCAGCGGCGAGTCCGCCTGGATCTTCCTTGCGGGCTTCCTGCTGCGCGACCCCGAGGGGGTGCCGACCCACCATGTCGTCACCACCGAGGACATCACCGAGCTACGGCTGCTGCAACAAGAACTGTCCCGGCAGGGGCTCTACGACAGGCTGACCGGGCTGCCCAACGAGCACTACTTCATGTCCCGGCTCAAGGATGCGCTGGAGGCCGCTGACCCGTCGGCCATGATCACGGTGTGCCGGGTGAACCTGGACAACTTCTCGGTGATCAACGACGGGATCGGCCTGGAGGCTGGCGAGTTCCTGTTGTGCTCGGTCGCGACGCGGTTACAGGAGCTCGTCGCGGACGAACGGGCGATGGTGGCGCGGATGGCCACCGACGATTTCGCGATCTTGATCGAGGAAGATACCGAACGTGACCTCCGTCTGTTCGCTGCGACCATGAACACCCGGCTCTGCGAGCCGGTCTATTTCGGCGATCAGGGGATTGCGGTCTCGGTCGGCATCGGTGTGGTGCGACGGCGCGCCGCCGGATTCTCGGCCAGTGAGCTGCTCCGCGCTGCGAATGTCACCTTGCATCGAGCCAAGCGCGTCGGTCCCGGGCAGTGGGATGTCTACGACATGGAGTACGACATCCGGCAGCGGGAACGCTTCCAGCTGGCCGCAGAGATACCTGGAGCTTGGGAGAACGGCGAGATCGACGTGCATTGCCAGCCCGTGTGCCGGCTCGCCGACGGGGAGATCGTCGCGCTCGCGGCGGTGTTGCGCTGGGAACGGGCCGACGGATCGGTGGTGGGCCATTCCGATTGTCTTGAGCTGGCCGAGCAGACCGGGCTGGTGGTCTCCCTCGGGCGATGGATCCTAGAGAAGACCTGCGGCGTGCACGTCGGGCTGTCGAACGACCGGCGGGAGGAACCACCACTGTTGCGGGTCGACCTCACCGCCCAGCTGAGCCAGGACCCCGATCTCGTCGGAGTGGTGCAGGGGGCGCTGGCCGCAACCGGCTTGCGGGCCGAGCAACTCTGGCTGGGGGTGCCGCTGACGGCGCTGGCTCGCGGCCACGGCGACGTGGTGGACAACGTGCGCACCGTGGCTGAGCTGGACATCAAGATAGTGCTGATCGGCGCGCCGGCCGATCTCGGGTACTTGTCCTATCTCGAGGACCTTCGGGTGGACGCGGTGGAGATCGCTGCCGAGGTCGTCGCGCGGATTGCCGCGCGACCCGGCGACGACTCGCTGGTCGCCCGCGCGGTGCGCGAGGTCATCTCGCTGGTGCACAGCGTAGACGTGACCGTGATCGTCCCCGGGGTGGACACTCCGGAGCAGGCGGGGTGGTGGCGCAACGCCGGCGCGGACACCGCCTGGGGCGCCCACTTCGGCTAACCCCGACATGGAGACATATCGGGGTCCTGGACGACCCGATCAGCCCGATATGTCTCCATGTCGGGAAGGGGTGTTATTGGCGTCGACTGGCTGGGTCGACTCTGGCCCACCGGAGTAGGTCGGTGATTGTGAAGGTGCCTCGGGCCTGGCTGGGCAGGGATGGCCGGAACCCGGTGTTGAGGTAGGAGGACTTGTCGAGCTGAAGCATGCCGATGATCGTCTCGGCGACGATCCGGCCTCCCACCGGGCCCAATCGCACACCCTTGTGGAACACGCTGGCCTCGCGCAGCACGTAGTACCACAGGGGAGTGCTGGCATCCAGGCCCAGACCATAGCCGCGCAGCTCGGGGAAGTGCTCTGATCCGAGCACCGGAGACCCGGTGGAGGCCGCGATCCGCTGCCCGGAGGGCATGGACCAGGTCAGATGCCGCAGCAGGGTCCGCTGCGGCAAGGCCGTTGGCCCGTCGTGGCTGGGGATGGCGCCCAGCGGCAGCCGGAACAGCGGCGAGGAGATGCTGGTGTCGATCAGCTTGTTCGGTCGCACGTGCTGCGTCTGATCGCCACCGAAGTCGAAGAAGGTCTGCCAGCCGATGAACCTCCGGCGCGCCCGCGCCCCGCCGCGCAGGTCGATCGGGTCGGCCTGGCCCTGCGCTGCCGGATCGAAGACGAACGCGAAGAACGCCGGCGCGCCAGTCGCGGGATTACCGCCGGGGTCTCCCTTCAGGTTCGCCCGGTAGGACGGCCGGATGATGCTGTGCCCGAACCGGTAGGCGCCGGTCTGGAACTCCACCGGCATGGTCGGGTTGGCAAAGCGGTACCAGCGCCGGCCGTTGCGCAGGATGTCGTCCACCAGCGGCCGCCCGACGATCTGCGGCAGGAATTCGTTCACCACGATCCACTGCCAGTGCAGCATGATCGTGCGCCGGGATTCGAACCATGGGTCGCCGGCCAGGCGCTTCGCCCGGTGCAGATCCACGGTCCGGTTGTGGGCCAGCAGGAACGCCGCATGCAGACCCGCGACGATCAGGTTCTCGTCGTTGCGGGGATCGGCGATGATCGCGGTCATGTCGCGGTTACGTGGCAGGTCCTCGAACAACCCACCGCTCTCCACCCGGAGCTTGGCACGGTCTGCGGATTCGTAGAGGTGCGCGCTGGCCGAGGGACCGCCGCCGTACACCGAATCGAGGTCGAAGGTCGGCTGGCGGGTGTTGGGCGTCTGGGTGGGTTCGGTGACCACACCGAGCCGCGAGGTGTTGTCGAAGGTGACGTCGTGGTCGAGGAACTGGCCGAGAAACGTGGTACCTGCGGTCATATTGCGGATGTCCTGGTCGACGTTCCGCGGGCTGAGTCCCGGATTGGCGATCAGTTTGACCGGGCCCTCGTGCAACGGATCCCTGGCATCCAGCAGCCCACCGGGCTTGCCGATGTCGATCATCGCGTCCCGGACGGCCGGGGATCGCGGGTCGGCGAACGCCGGGAGCTGGAACATCCGGCTGAACCGCGGATCCGGAGCCGATGTGGGCACCGGTCCCTCGACCTTCTCAGCATGCGCTTCAACATTGTTCAGAGTGAGCACGCCGGCCGCACTGACGCCGAGTCCGGTGAGGAATCGACGCCTGCCGATTCCTCGTTGCGCTGCGGATTTGTTCACTGACCTGGTCATTGAGAGGACCTCATGATGAACCCCCAGCTCGGTCGTATCGCACGTATCGTCACCCGCAGCCACGCTCAGTAGTCACAGAGCATGTCGCTAACGGCAGCCGGAACGTTTCACCAATGCGATCGCCAACCGGCCCCCGGCGAACAGCCGGTCCATGCTTACAGCGTTTCAGACAAAACAGACCTGGTGTGGTCGAGTCTCACGGCCGGCCGCCAGCGGTGTAGCGTGCGCCTGGCGAGGTTGGCGCTCGGCTTTTCACCGAGCATTCCCGGCCAGGTCGGGGTACCAGTAGCGATGATCCACATTGATCGGGAAGTGTTCGCCAAGCACTGGGCGGACGCGATCGCCGGCACGAGCTACGTGTCGATGGGACGCAACGAGATCGTCGTTCACTTGCTCGCGCTCACCGACCAGTTGGTCGAAGCGGCACAGGGTCCCGAGTTCGACAGGTCAGCTGGGCACCGGGTCGGCGGCGCCCTCGTCGCCGCGCATTTCACCAGTACCGACACTCTCAGTAAGTCCCTCGCTCTGATCATCGAGGGGTTGCCGGATCTGCTGAGCGCCGCTGCACCAGGCATCGATGTCGCCGGCCGGGTCGCCCAGCTGACCGGCGACATCGCCGCTGCCTACGCCGGCGCCCTTCGCGATCGCAGTCTCGATGAGCAGGACTCGATCTATCGCGCCGCGCTGCGCGCCCGCAAACAGGCCGAACAGGCGCTGGCATCCAGCGAGGCCCGGTTCCGCCAGGTGTTCTACTCATCCCCGGTGGCTGTCGCGATCAGCGAACCAGGAGGCGAGATCATCCAGTGCAACCGGTCGCTGGAGGACATTCTCGACTACTCGCCAGGGGAGTTACTGGGACGCAATCTGAGCGAGCTGTTCTCGCCGGGTGACCGGGCCGTCATGCAGGAACGCTACCGGGGTCTGGTGACCGGCCGGGAACCACGATTGCGGATCCGCTTCGCACTGCTCCGCGCCGACGGTGAGCCGGTGTGGGTCAATCTGGATGTGTCCGTGCTGCCCGATGCTGAGCAGGACCCCAGATATCTCGTGACCATGATCGATGACATTTCCGACCTGCAGTTTCTTGAGCAGCGGTTGCGCCACCAGACACTGCATGACCCGCAGACCGGCCTGCCGAACCGGCAATACTTCGCCACTCACCTGGAAAGGGTACTCGCGCGGCTTGACCCCTCGGCCCTCATCACGCTGCTGCATCTAGATCTGGACGGCTTCTCGGTCGTCAACAATGGCCTGGGCCACCACGTCGGAGACGAGATGCTGAATGTGGTCGCCCGCCGGCTGGAAGGCGTGGTCGCGGATCGTCGCGGGATGGTGGCCCGGCTCGGCGCGGACGAGTACGCGATCCTCCTCGAACCCGGCGATTGCGCACTCGACGTCGGCGCCCTCGCCGAGACGATCAACACAGAACTAGCCGAGCCGTCCTACCTCGACGGGATCGGGACCGCTCTCACTGCGACCATCGGTGTGGTGCAGCGCCCGGCCGGCGAGAGCTCCCCTGAGGAGTTGATGCGTGCCGCGAGCGCCACCCTGCGCCGCCTGCGCGGCCAGGGCCCGCGGCAGTGGGCGCCCTTCGATCTCAACACCGATACCCCCGAGCGCGCGGAGCTCCGGCTCGCCGCGGCGATACCCGGCGCCCTCGAAAACGGCGAACTGACCGTGACCTACCAACCCGTCGTCGCCCTTGCCGACCACGAGCTGGTGGGCATCGAAGCGGCACTGTGCTGGGATCATCCGCAGCGGGGCATGCTCTCCCACGAGCGGTGCGCGCGCGCCGCCGAACAAACGGGCGCCGTGCACGCGGTCGGCAAGTGGTTGGTGCGCACCGCGGCGGAGCAGGCGCTCACCTGGGGCAAGCGCGCCGGCAGGGTGTCACCGATGGCGATCAATCTCACTGCCGCCCAGGCGAAGGATCCCGAGCTGGTCGCCACCATCACCGAGGTGCTGGCCGAGACCGGCCTGCCCCCGGGCCAGCTGGAGTTACGGGCGCCAGTGGCCGCGATCCGCACCGCTACCGGCGAACTCGCCGGCGAGGGCGGTGCACAAGCCGAGGACAACCTGCGAGTGCTCAGCGACATCGGGCTGCGCACGGGGCTCCACGACTACGCCGGCGGCCTCGGCGGCCTGCGCTGCCTGGCAGAGCTCGCGCCCTGCACCGTGCGCATCGCTGCGCTGATGTCCCAGCCGCTCGCCAGCGACCAATGCCGGATCCTGTCCCACGCGGCACGGATGTCGATCCGTCGTCTGCGGGCCGCCGGCGCCGACGTGGTCGCCTATCCGGTGGACGATGCTGAGCAGGCTGCGTACTGCGCGGACATCAGCGCCAACTGGGCCCTCGGCGCACTTTTCGGGCCGCCTGCGCCAGCACAGCATCTCGAGTCCCTGCTCGGCCTGCAGGGCGCCTGAATCAGGGCGAGGAACGCTAAAAACATGACGCGGCGTCGACCTCGACGCTGTCGTGGTCCTGCGCCTCCGGTCGCGCCGGTGCTGAGCCGTCCAGGAGGTTCTCCCGCGCGAGGTACGCAACGGCACGCTTGAGGATCTCGTTCTCGCGCTCTAGACGCCGTTTGTCCCTGCGCAGCTGTGCGAGCTCCCGTTTCTCCGCGCTCGTCAGCCGCGAATCGCTACCGTTGTCGTCGATCTCGGCTTGAGCGACCCACCGCCGCAGGCACGACTCGCTGATCCGCAACCGCTCGGCCAGCACGCTGATGGGTCGATCGCCGCGACGAACCAACTCCACCGCTCGCCGGCGGAACTCGGGCGGATGAGGCGCTGGCACGATCACGTCGTCTGTCTCATCACTGGGAGATCCGAATCCTGACAACGCCGACGGACCGGGCCGCCGAGGACATCGAACGCGAGCACGAGCCGACTGTGGCACCACAGCCCGATCTCAGTCAATCTAGTCAAACGCAAATACGGATATTTTACCCAGATTTCACCCGTAAACGCGGACTCCGTCGGCACTAATCCCCGCATCGGCAAACCCAGCAGTGATCATTCCACCGGTACCGACGATCCGGACGGCAGCACAGCCGTGGTCGCGCAGCACCCGCAGATGCTACGCGACGCCCCCGACTGAACGGCTCCGAACCCATGCTCCACGAGGACGCCAGCTCCTCCAGTGGCCAACCCCGCGTTCGCCCGCGGACCCAGAATCCGGCGCCGGATCGGGTCGCCGAGACAGTCGAACGCGGGCATGAATCGACTGTCGCACCACCCCCTCGCCACAGTCAAGTAGAAATCCGAAGTTGCGGATTTTTTGGGCCTATAAAGTCGCTGATGCGAACATGAGAAGATCAAAAATCCGCATCAGCGGATAGGAAGTCAGCTACAGCCGGGCGGCGCCCCACGATCATGCGAATCGGCACACCTGGTGTAGCAGGGAGGACTCGGATGTCTTCGTACTCCGCTGCGCGCAACATCTCAGCGGCATCGTGCGGAAACAGATTCCCGCTGCCGAACAGCACACTCACCAACCGGAGGACCGCGGGCCGCAACCCTTCCCCTTCAGCGGCGAGTGATCCCAGCACTACCCAGCCACCGGGACGGAGAGCGGCTCGTACGCGGTGCAGTCCGCGGGCTGCCACGTCGGCGGGCAGGAACATGACCGGCACCCAGGCCAGGTCGTAGCAGTTCTGGTCAGTCAGGTCCTGCACCGGCTCCGGGCGCAGATCGATCCGGCCCTCCAGGCCGGCCTCCCTGACATTGCGGCGGGCAAGCTCAAGCGCCGTTTCGAAGGGGTCGATACCCACGACCTGCAGCAACGGGAACTGATGGCACATCGCGATGGCAAGGTGTCCGGCGCCTGTCCCCACGTCGAGGAAACTGGCCGTCGGGCCTTCCATCGCCGCTGCAAGTCCCTCCAGCGCAGGGAAGAGCCGCTCGGCCCACAGGGGAACCGGCTCTGTTGAACGCACCCCCCAGGCCTGGAGCAGCGTTGGATCCGTGTAGCGCCACCCGTGCGCTGCGGCGCCACCGGCCCGGAAACGCGCCACGAGCTCTGCCGCTTGCAACTGGGTGGCACGAAGATCCGCGCAGAGGATCTCTCGTCGACGGCCGCTGGTGTAGGCCGACATGCCGGGCGTACAGACGAAGGCGTCCCCGGCGACCTGGACGAGGTCGAGCGCAACGAGCACATCGAGGACGGCCTCGATCAGGACAGCGGACGCTCCGGTCCGTGCACTGATCTGGGCCGGAGTGTGCGGGGTGGCGAGCTCGTCGAGGATGCCGCCCTCGAACGCGCCCTCGAGCGCGGAGAAGGCCCACACAGACGCGCCCAGTTCAAGGATCCTCTGGCGCTCCTGGGCACCCGAGAGCCGGATCTCCGCTTCCCCTGCGCGGTCAGAAGATTCCGGGTCCGGGCGATGGTCGGTCTGCCTGCCGAGCGGTGCGTCCACAGCCGCAAAGCTAAGACACCTACCTGTCGATGTCGATCGACCGTAGTTGGTAGTCGTGATCAGCCCTCGGCGGTGGTCATCGTCACCAGGCTCCTGGCCTTAGCCCATGTTGTTCGAGCCTGCCCCGAAGCTGCGCCAGGGCTCGCGCTCGGGTGGGCCCGATCCCGCCGCTCGGGATACCGGTGATGCAGGCAACCTCGGCATAGCAGTGGGAGTGCTCAGTAAACAGAGCCCGCAATAGGGTCTGCCGGCGAGGTGATAGCTCGCCGACGAAGTTCCACAGTCTCCGCGTGCTGTCGGCGTCGATGACGAGCTGCTCGGGGCCGGCAAAGGGGTCGGCGATCGTTTCGGTCACCATATCGAAACGATCCAGGCTGCGTTTGGCTTGGCGTAGGATATACAGGCATGCACGGCGGGCGGTGGTGACAAGCCACCCGCCCAGCCGTTCTGGATGCTGGATCTGGTGGGCGTGTTCGGTGAGGTGCAGCCAGGTGGTCTGCGCCGCATCGAGCGCATCAGCGTCCTGGAGCCGAAACGAGCGCACCGTCGCGAAGACGACTGCGCCGTATCGATGCACGATTTCCTCCCACGCTGCCGGGTCCCCGTCGCCGAGGCGCCGCAGCAGCTCGGCGACGTTCGGTATGGCACCAGTTGGTGCGTAGCCGGTGTTGACGGTAGTCATCGAAATCGCAGCCCCTTCGAGCCAGTGGGGTTGATTGATTTATCCGAGTGGTGGCGTGTGGAGACGCCCCAGTCTCAACACCGCTTCGGGCTCGCACCTGTGGGTGCCCACAATCGGCGCGAGGAGGTGCCTCGACTCACAACTCCCGAAGCGGTCTGAAGCAGTGTGCTCGGGTCGCTATGCGGGAGCCGGGGCAGGCACCACACCTAGCTGTTCGAGTAGCTCCAGGCGATCGAGGTGAAGGGACGCGGAAACAATCACCCCTCCCTCGACATCGAAGTGCTCTGAGTACATCAGGCTCACGCGTCGACCCGTTGGAGGAATGTCTCCGCCAGGGGTGCGGAAGGTTCCCCGATGCGATCCTTGCGCTCTGGCCTGGGTAACGACGGCCGAACCTTCCTCGACAACGCGGGTGGCGGTCAACTCCAGGTCGGGGAATGCCTCCCAAAAGGCAGAGAAGTACGCGATCGCCTGATCGCTTCCTCGAAGCACCCCGCCTGGGATCGCCCACTCAACATCAGGACTCAAAAACGCCAGGACCTCCTTCGCATCCTGAGCGTTGAACGCCACCATCTTCCCGTGCACCACATCCGCTGCCTGTCCCATTTCCGGCTCCTTTTGTTGTGCCGACAACCGGGATTCTCTCCGCACGTCAGGCCGATCCGCTGTCAGGTACATGACATTGGCAATGTCAGCTCACCGACACTTTCCGGGCGCTCGGCGGCGAAGCTGGCGTCGAGGTGACGGAATCGAGCCACGCCGGACTGTGCTAGCTGAAGCGGGGACTAGTCCAGGATTGGGCCGGGGGGCAAGCCTGACTGCGTTGCGATGATCTCGGCGTCGAGCTGGTTCATCCCCAGCTCCTGGGCCGTATGCGGGCGGGATCCGGTCTCGGGCCCGCCAAATCCCAGGGAAGGCTTCTTTGATGCCAGTCAGGTCTCCGGCGATGCAGAGGATGGTCAGGTTCGCCAGCTTTGCCAGTTCGGGAGGATGATCGCGGACCACGGGCTCGAAATATGCGGTGGCGTCCCGAGGCCGTCCCTGCAAGGCCCGCAACACCGCCATCTGCACGTGATGGGAGATCCGCACGTTCACATCCCCCACCTGCTCCCCGAGCGCAAGCGAGCGCGCAGCGAGCGCCTCTGCGTCAGCGAACTCGCCGCGCAAGATCGCCTGCGTGGCGCGGAACATGAGCCCGTGCGCGATGAAATGCGGATACCCCACTCGCGCCGACAGTTCCTCGTGCGTGTCGATCTCGCGATCGGCTCCCAGTATGTCGCCCATCTCGAAGAGGTCGGCCAGCTGCCAGACGTGTCCGGTTATCTCCAGGGAGGAGTCGCCGGCTTGCTGGGCGAGCTCGATGATCTCGGCCGCGGCAGACTCCCACAGCAACGTCGAGCCCTCGACGTCGGTCAGCATGAACGTCACCGTGCCGACCGGCAGCTGAACGGCCACCTGCCCGATAATGCTCCTGTCCACCGGGGATGGCCCCACCGAGGCGGGCTAGCTCGTCCAGCCCGAGCCACACTCTGCCTTCAGCCCGTCCCGGCCAACTTTGCCGGGGCCCTCGGCACTACTTCGCGGTCGAGGGAGCCGGCAGATCGGAATTGAAAATGTCGATCACTGCTTTCCATGATCCGTCGGGCTGCTTCTTCCAGACGTCCACGAACTTTCCCTTGTCGATCGCTGTGTGGTTCAATTCGATTGCGAAGGTTCCGGTGGTGTAGGCCAAGTCGCCGGCGGACGCCACTTCCACCTTGGTGGTCTCGGCGGAGAAGTTTGCTCCAGGCGGGATCGACACGAACACCTGCATCCATGCCTGGCGAATCTCCTCTTTGGTCCGGGCGATCGGTGCGTTGGGCGCCAACAAGAGCGCTCCGTCGCCGTAATAGGAGACGGTGGTGTCGAGCTTACGTTCAGTAATTGCCTTGAGCCAGACCTCTTCTTCTCGGTGTATCGTCGCGTCACTCGCCAGTGCATCGGCCGGAGCCTTCGTACACGCCAGCGTGGAGGCGGCCAAGCCTACACAGCCGACCAAGAACGCGAGGAAGCGAAGCGCCCGCTGCCTGTCCATCTATGGCTCCCTTTCGTTGTGTCAACGATGAGGATTGTCGGCGCTCGCCAGGTCGGTCAGCTGTCAGCTACCTGACAGGGGCGGTGTCAGTTCGCCGACCACGTTTGCTGGCTCTAGGCAGGCGGCGGTCAGAGGCCGGCTGGGCTGCGTCAGGCCCGCCATTCGGCGTGCACGCCCGGACCCGGCTGGTAGGAGCAGAAGTAGCCCGTCCGGATCGTCGCCGCCAGGTGTGCCCCCAGCGCTGGGTGCGCAGCCTCGATGCGTTTCAGGCAAGCACGCAGCGACTTGCCGACGTTTGAGCGCGCCCGCTGTGCCGGCGAGTTCGTTCCCGCCGCGAGGTCGAGAACGTGAAACTCGCGCCCCGGCGCGGCCAGCAGTCTCCGAAGGTGATGCAGACCCTTCGCGTCCCTGAGGCGAACGACGACCCCCTCGAAGCCGATGGTCCAGTATTCCCCCTCGCGCCGGAACACGGGGGCGGAATCGTCGGCGAACCGGTCGAGCTGCACATGCGTCAAGATCGGGTCCGGGAGTAAGCCGGCCCGGGCCGCGATGACCTCGTCATAGAGCTGGTTCATCCCCAGGTCCTCGGCCGTCTGCAGGGCATCCGCGAGCAGCTGTCTCGCTCGATGACGGTCCAGGGTCGCGCCCCGGCGGGCGAGCATCGTGCCGTAGGCACCCTGGGTCAGCGCAAGGCAGGGCCGCGCGCCGAACCGCTCGGTAGTCTCAAGGGCCGCCTCGAAGTGGCAAGCGGCCGCGTCGAAGCGGGACAGGGAGGCGGCGAGCACGCCTAGGTAGTACGCCAACGGCCCCGCCGCGGCAACGGCGTCTCGCCCGGTCAAGATCCAGCGGTCTTCGTAGGGCCGAACGAGGTCGTAGATGACCGCTCCCTCCTGGGTGGCTCCGGCGTGGGCAGCCAGCAACGTGATACAGCTGCCAGTCATGGACAGCCAGAACGGGGGTGGGATCCGGTCTCGGGCCCCCCAGATCAGGGGAAAGGCTTCCTTGATGCCAGTCCGTTCCCCGGCGATGCAGAGGAAGCCCAGCTTCACCAGCCTGGCGAGTTCAGGAGGATGCTCGCGCCCCGCGGGCTCGAAATATTCGGCGCACTCCTCAGGCCGTCCCTGCACGGCCCGCAACACCGCCATCTGGACGTGGTGCGAGATCCGCACGTTCACGTCCCCGACCTGCTCCCCGAGCGCAAGCGAACGCGCAGCGAAGACCTCGGCGTCGGTGAACTCGCCGCGCAACATCGCCTGCATCGCGCGGAACATCAGCCCGTGCGCGATGAACTGTGGATACCCCACTCGCGCGGCCAGCGCCTCGTGGGCGTCGATCTCGCGATCGGCTCCCGGTATGTCGCCCATCTCGAACAAATCGGCTATCCGCCAGACGTGTCCGGTTATCTCCAGGGAGGAGTCACCGGCTTGCCGCGCGAGCCCGATGATCTCGGCCGACATGCTCACCCGCTCCTCGAGGTTGTCCGGACCCCACACCGCGAGGTGACGGGCGTGCAGGGCGTAGGCGAGGGCCGGACCGTCACCCAGGCGGCGAGCTAAGTCCACGGCCGCCCCACTCAGCGACTCCCTGCGGCCCAGCGAGTCGAACGGCGAGAGGTACAGCGCGGCGGCTAGCCGGGCCAGCACGCGCACCTTCAGCAGAGTCTCCTCACCGAGTGCGGTCAGGGCCTCGTCGAGAAGCTCGACTTTCACCGGATCAAAGGACCAGGCCTCCATGTACGCGCCGCCGTAGCCGACCTCCCCCACCCGCAGCGCTGCCTCGGCCAGCCGATGAGGATCCTTGAACTGCCGGGCGAGGAAAGTGGCGGACTGAAACGTTATGCTCGCCTCAGAAACGTGCCCGGCCCACCACTGGGCATCGCCCAGGGCGAGCAGCAAGCCGAAGCGTTTCAGTGCGGTGGCCGGGTCGATCGCCGCCGCCCGTTCCAGGGCCGCGCGCAGGTTCGGCAGCTCGGTGGCCAGGCGGTGCAGGATCGGGTCGTCTCGTCCGGCGCGCAGCACCTCCGGTTCGGCGCGCTCGGCCAGCCCGACATAGTAGGCGAGATGACGCTCGCCCATCGCGTCGAGTTCACCAGCGTCAGCCAGCCGGGCGGTGGCATACTGGCGGACGGTCTCCAGCAACCCGTAACGCACCTCGGCGTCCTGTTCGCCAGTGGTGACCAGCGACTGGTCGACCAGGCCGGTCAACAGGTCCAGAACGGCGTAGTGCTCGATGCCCGCGCCGCCACACACCTGCTCGGCGGCGTCCAAAGTCCACCCCCCGGTGAACACCGACAGCCGCCGCAGCAGCGCTCGCTCACCGTCACTGAGCAGCTCGTAGCTCCAGTCGATGGACGCCTGCAGAGTCTGTTGGCGTGGCATCGCCATGCGGCTGCCGCCGGTGAGCAGGTGGAAGCGATCGCCCAGACGGTGCGCGATCTGTCGGGGCGCCAGCATCCGCACCCGCGCGGCAGCGAGCTCGATGGCAAGCGGGATACCGTCGAGCTCGTGACAGATCTCCGCAATGGCGGGCGCGTTCGCTTCGGTGATCGTGAAGTTGGGGGCCATTTGCCCGGCACGGTCGAGGAACAGCCGCACCGCGTCGGACCCTCGCAGCACCTCGACCGGCTGGCGCCGGGCATCGGCTGGTAGCGACATCGAGGGCACCAGCCACGCGGTCTCACCCGGCATCCCCAGCGGCGCCCGGCTGGTCGCCAGCACCGTGAGCGACGGGCACGCACGCAGCAGCGCATCGGCGAGCTCCGCGCAAGCCACCACCAGGTGCTCGCAGTTGTCGAGAACGAGCAACGCGCGGCGCGCACGCAAATAACCGATCAGCGTCTCCAGCGGCCCCCGACCCGGTACCTCCCGCAGGCCGATGGCGCCGATCACCGCGGTCGGCACCAATGCGGCGTCCTCCAGCCGCGCCAGCTCGACCCACCACACCCCGTCGAGGTGGCCCTCCAGCGCGCCGGCGGCTGCCTGCAGCGCCAGGCGCGTCTTACCGCAACCGCCCGCGCCGGTGAGCGTCAGCAGCCGCACCTGGCTGAGCAGCTCCGCGACCTCCGCCAGCTCCGCGCCGCGCCCGATGAAGCTCGTCAGCTCACCAGGCAGGTTGTTGGCCAGCGAGCCCAGCGAGCGCAGCGGCGGGAACTCGACTGGTAGATCGGGATGCAGCAGCCCGAAGACGTGCTCGGGCCGGCCCAGATCGCGCAGCCGGTGCACCCCCAGATCTGCCAGCTCGACACCGTCAGGAAGCCGGTCCAAGACAAGATCCCGGGTGGTTTTGGACAGCACCACTTGGCCGCCGTGGGCAACGGCACGTAACCGGGCGCAGCGGTTCACTGCCTGCCCAAAGTAATTCAGCTCATCGCGCAGCTGCGCCTGCGCGGTGTGCAACGCGATGCGCACCTTCAGCGCCGCACCCTCCGGCCAGCACTCGGCGCAGAAGGCACGCTGGGCATCAAGTGCTGCGGCCAATGCCTTCGAAGCACATTGGAACGCCGCGACCACGCTGTCGCCCTCGCCCTGCTCCTGCGGCCGCACTCCGCCGTGCAGCGCGATCGCCGCGTCCAGCAGCCGGTAGTGCCGGCGGATCGCGGCACCCATTGCCTCTGCGGCGGACTCCCACAGGAACGTCGAACCCTCGACGTCGGTCAGCATGAACGTCACCGTGCCGACCGGCAGGTGAACGACCGCCTGCCCGATACTGCCCATGTCCACCGGGGATCTCCCCACCGCGGCGAGCCGACCCGTCCGGCCGGGTACTCGCGAGGATTGTCCCACCGCCCGGCCTGCATACATACGACTATCGGGGCTTGCGCCCCCAGCCGGTCGAATTGTTCGTGGGTTCTCAGCTAGCCAGTAGCAAACAGCGGTTCTGTGACTAATCTCAGAATCGATTTGCTACCGCTACTTGGCCGGATCGACTAGCTCAACCCCGACATATACCGCTTGCCCGACGGTGCTCTCACGTTACCGACGAATTCACGCGCCCAGGAATCAGACGAACCGGCACGTCGACGTAGAATTCGTCGGCGTCCCCGAGTAAGACGATGCAATCTCCTTGCACTGGCCCGGTGCCGCCCCGTACGGTGCGAGCCGATGGAGCGCAGCGGATGAAACCGCCCGGCGGGCGCGCCAGGCAGGCTGGCCGCCGCGCCACCGGTGAAGCGGAACTCGTCGTCGCGGACGGCGAGGACATCGTCCGGGAAGGCGACGTCGGCCACGACATGTTCATCGTCCAGTCGGGGCAGGTCCGGATCAGCAAACGGAAGACCCACGGGGAGGTCGTCCTTGCCACCCTCGACAGAGGAGATTTCTTCGGCGAGATGTCGCTTCTCGAATCCCTCCCCCGGGAGGCCACCGCCCGGGCCGTGGGTGAGACCCGGCTGCTCGTCCTGAGCCGGGGCGGGCTGCTCTTCCGCCTGCGACGGGATCCGACGTTCGCCCTCGAGATGCTCAACCACCTGAGCTCCCGCCTGCGGGCCGCCCAGGCCAGGCTCATCGCTCTCGAACCCGACGAGCAGGAGCCCGGGGCGTGAACATCGAAGCGGCCGAGGAACAGCTCATCGTGATCTCCGACCTCCACCTGGGCAATCCTGCCTCCAGCGCCCGGACCCGGCTTGTGGGCTTCCTCGATCACATCCGGAACACCGGCGCCAGCGTCTGCATCAACGGTGATGGCTTCGACATGCTCCAGACGAACTTCAGCCGGCTGGCCGCCGACGCCATCCCGGTCCTCAACCGCCTCAAAGCCCTGCAGGCCGACGGGCGCAACATCTATTATGTCATCGGCAACCACGACATCGTCCTCGAGCATTTCCTGGAGGAGTGGTCGTTGTGCCGCCTCTCGCCGTTCCTCAACCTCCGCTCCGGGAACCGGCGCATCCGCATCGAGCACGGCCACCTCTATGACCCGTTCTTCGCGCAGAGCCCGCAGCTCTACGAAATAGCCACCCGCCTGGCCCGCTACGCCCTCTTCGCCGCGCCCGACACCTACCAGCTGTGGGCCAACGCCCAGCGGCGGCTGCAGGACGCCCGGCGGCGGCGGGTGAGCCGGGTCGGCACGGCCGACGACAACGGCCACAGGAACATCTCATTCCTCGGGTCGCCGTACCACGAGGCGGCGAGCATGATCCTCCGGCGGGGTTTCGACGCGGTCATCTTCGGCCACACGCATTGCGCTGAGATGGCCACACTGCCAGATGGCCTCTACGTGAACTCGGGCAACTGGCTCTCAGGCGCCAACTACGTGGAGATCACCAAGGGCGAGCTGGTCCTGCGGACCTGGGAAGGCACCGCCGTTTCATGACGCCGGTCACGCCGGGAGTGCTGGAACGGAGCGGTCACGGGTCGAGTGGACGGGGAACGAGGAGACCGTCCCGTCCACCACCGGCTCGTCGCGGACGATCAGGCCACTCAAGCCGCGCAAGGGCCGCAGCCTGGACTTCAACCGACCATGAGCCGTCTCGATCGGATCGATCACCGGAGATGCCACCGGGATCCACCCGCGGCCGGTAATCCAGCAGTAACGCCAGGTGCAAACTGGCGGGCGCACGCTGTCTTCAGCTCGGACACCGAGAAGGAGGTCTAGCCATGTCGACTGGAGTGGAAGAGCACATTGTGGTGGACGTGCCCGCGGCTGAGGTTTTTGCGGCGGTGGCGGACGTACGACGGATGGCCCGCTGGAGCCCCGAATGTCTCGCGGTATGGATCTGGCGCAGGGACAACGGCAGGCCAGCTCGCTTCATCGGATGGAACAGGTACGGGCCGTTCGTCTGGTTCACGACTTGCCAGGTGCGGGTGGCGGATCCGGGTGCGGAGTTTGCGTTTGATGTGACCACGTTCGGGTTTCCCGTGGCCCGCTGGGGGTACCGGTTCTCGCCTACCGAAGGTGGCACCGAAGTCACCGAGTACTGGGTGGACAGACGTGGTCGCGGGGCCACGGTGTTGGGGCGGATCTTCACCGGCAAGTCAGCCACCATGCGCCCGGAGGTTAACCGGGAGGGTATGCGGGAAACGTTGCACCGCCTGAAGTCAGAGCTGGAAACGGTGCCCAAGAGCTGACGGCAGTTCTCATTTTTGTCGAGTGTTGCTCCAGGGTCGGGGAACGTAACGAGATCAGGGATGACTAACGTCATGTCCACGGGCCGCCAGCCCGGAGAGGGCCAGGGTGATGGCCGCCTCGCGGGGGAGCGCTCGACCTCGGGCCTCGTGCAGTGCGAAGCGTTCGGCACCCAGGGCGCTGGCCAGCCGTTTGCGGGCGTGCCGCACCTCTTCGGCGATGACTCGCACTCCGCCTCTCGCTTCGCCAGCGGCCTCCCGCAGCCGGTCGGATGCTCCGAGGATCACCGACGCCTGTTCCGCGTTGTCGTCGGCTTCCAGGACGAGGGCGGCGGTCTCTAGTGCGTCGGCCACCCATCGCTGGGTTCCGAGGTCGGTGAGGATACCCCGCAGCTCCGCGAGAATACCCGCGGCCCGCCGCTGCTCGCCGGCCAAAACGGCCGTCTCGGCGGCCCGGGTGAGCGCCATGGCGAGGACCGGTCGGGCTGGCAGACCCCGAGCGGTGCTGACTGCCTCCTCCGCCAGTCGAAGTGCCCGCTGGTTGTCGCCGGACAGGGCAACGAGCGGGCCGAGAGCGGCCAGCGCGTGCGGCTCAAGCCATTCGCCAAGGGGATCGCTGCGGGCAACTTCCACCGCCCAGTCGAAATGGTCTCGGGCCCGGTCGTACTGCCCGTCGACGACCGCGGCCCAGCCAAGGTGGTCGTGGCACCAGCCGACTCCGTCGGGCAGACCGAGACGCTCGAACCCGGCGAGCGCGGCCTCGAGGAATGGGCGCGCCTCGGCACCTGTTCCCGGAAGCAGCCTGTACCCGCCACGCCCCCAGTTGATGCTGGCCAGGCCGCGATCGTCACCGATCCGCCGGGCCCGCGCCCCCGCTTCATTGTACAGCTCATCGCGGCGCGGGCTGTGATGCCCGCAAAGGAGGCGGGCACGGCCCCCCCGGGCCCGGC
>CAXUFG010000093.1:0-19387 GCA_964250265.1 uncultured Pseudonocardiaceae bacterium
GCCGGTGCGCGGGAGCGGGCACGCCACGCTCCCGTTCACCGCAGGCGCCGAGCAGGTCAACGCGCGACCGATCACGCGGACTGCTCGGCCGCAAACTGCGCCCCTCCCGGCCGGTGGGTGGCCGGAGAATGTCGGTCCCTCGTGCCATGGTTGTCAAGCCAACCTCAGGAGGGGACCATGACCAGCATGAACGTCACCGCCAGCACTCCCTTCACGGTTCATGACCTGGAAGGGATGCCCGATGACGGCCGCCGTTACGAACTCATCGACGGGGAGCTCCTGGTGAGCCCGGCGCCCGGCCTGCGCCACCAGACTGTCGGCCTGCGGCTGTACCGTCTGCTCGACGATGCTTGCCCAGATGATCTGTACGTTCTCGCCGCCCCATTTGCCGTGCAGACTGACAACTCCAATGAGGTGCAGCCCGATGTCCTGGTGGCCCGGTTCGACGAGCTCACCGACAAGAATCTCCCTGCGGCACCCGTGCTCGCCGTCGAGGTCCTCTCCCCCAGCGGTCGGCTGATCGATCTCAACCTCAAGCGCGCCGCCTATGAGCGGATGGGAACTCCCAGTTACTGGGTGCTCGATCCGGATGTACCCGACCTGCTGGTGCTCGAGCTCGACGGCGACGGGCGATACCAGGAAGTGATCCGAGCGGTCGGCGACGAGGTCTTCAAGGCACAGCGGCCATTCGCGGTGTCTGTGGTGCCGAGCGAGCTACTCGGACGGCTCCGTCCCCGCTGACCGGTCTAGCACCGGTACGGTCGATTGACGCGGTCACGCTCCCATGCCTACCGTCACGTGATCGACGGAGTGGAGTAAGCCGGTGGAAGCCCGGCGCGGTCGCGCCACTGTGAACGGCACCCAGGCCTGGGGTCGTGAGTCAGACACTTCGCCGTCGTGATCACCGCTAGTGGGTCGCGTCAGCCCAGGGAGGTCCCACCATGAGCGTCGTCTCCGTTCCTGCGTCAATTCCAATCCGCATCCCATTCCGGGAGATTCTGCCCTGGGGGATATTCATCGCCGTCCTCGGTCTGCTGCTGGTGTACTTCGTCGGCGGAGAACAGGGTGCGACTTCGATCATCTCGGGTCACTACGTGCACGAATTCGTGCACGACGGCAGGCACCTGCTCGGCTTTCCCTGCCACTGACGGCCACTCAACGCAAGCCATGAGTGCACGGCCATGATGCGCGCGTTGCTGGTTCGCGGCATGCTGTCGGGTCTGGCGGCCGGGTTCCTCGCCGTGGTGTTCGCCGTCATCTTCGGTGAGACATCGATCGGCAATGCAATCGAGTTCGAATCGGCCGTGCAGGGCCTCCGGGGCGAAAGTCCGGAGCCGGAGCTGGTCAGCCGCGCGGTGCAGAGCACCATCGGGCTGGCTACCGCCGTGGGTGTGTACGCAGTTGCCTTCGGAGGCTTGTTCGCGCTGGCGTTCGCTATCGCGTACGGTCGAATCGGCCGCATGTCGGCCCGGGCGACCGCGGCTGTGCTCGCACTGGTCAGTTATCTCGTGGTGTACGTCGTGCCATTCCTCAAATACCCGGCCAGCCCGCCATCGGTGGGCAATGCCGAGACGATCAACCAGCGCACCATGACATACTTCGGGATGGTATTGCTGTCGCTGGCATTAGCCGTCGCAGCAGCCTACCTTGGCCGCCGGCTCACGTCGCGTCTGAATACCTGGAACGCCACCATCGTCGCAAGCGCGGCATTCATCGTGGCCGTCGCTGCGGCGCAATTCCTGCTACCGACCATCAACGAAGTTCCCGCGACATTCCCAGCAACCGTGCTGTGGAACTTCCGGATAGCTTCCCTGGGCACGCAGCTGGTGATGTGGGCCACCATCGGCTTGCTGTTCGGAGGTTTGGTGTCCCGCCTACTGGGTCCGAGCAGCGCACCGGCATCCCGGCCAGTCACGGCGCGTGAGCGCCGTGCCGGCTGAGGAACGCCCACATCAGGGTGGCCAGCGCCGGCGACCCACCAGCCGTCGGCCAGGCGTGGCCCCGCCCGGAGTAGACGACCGACTCGACCTCCGTCCCAGCAAGGCAACGCACCCATCGCTGGATCACCGCTGAGCCGTCCTGACTGTGCTGCGCGGTGTCCGGGCAACCGTCCTGGGCGCGTAACCAGGCCACGGCCTGGGGCACCGCCGGCAGGGGTGGGTGCCCGGCCGGCTTCCCCTGAAACGGCAGCACCCGGTCCGCGGTACCGGCGGCGAGCAGGTATGGCACCGGGGGGGTACCCGGTTCGCAGGGGGCCAGCGGCGCGGCGCCGTAGGTGGCCACCGCCGCAAACAACGTGGGGTGGGCACACACCGTGGTGTAAGCAAGCTTGCCCCCGTTGCTGTACCCGACCAGGTACACCCGTCCGGTATCGACGGGCCACCGGTGCACAGCGTCCGCCACGATCGCCGTGAGGAATGCGACGTCCTGGACGCGACTGGTGCTGGCGTACCCGCAGCAACCGTGCCCGGCGTCCCACGAGCGATGCACCCCGTCGGGATACACCAGCACCGCCCGCCGCTGCTCAGCGAGCCCGCGGAAGCCGGTGTCCTGCACGGTGGCCACGGCGGTCTGCCCGCGCCCGTGCAGCACGATCAGCAGCGGCACCGGACCGGTCATCCGGCCTGGAACTATCGAGCGGTAGGTTCGCGCGACGCCGTCGACGTTCACCGTGTGGTTCTCGGAAATGGGGCCAATCGGTGCGGTCGACGCTGGTGTGGCCGGTTTGGTTTGCCTGGTTATCACCGGCGGGTTGGCCGGGCCGGGTCGGTGGGCGATGGCGGTGACCAGCGCCGTTGCCAGCACGATGAGGACAGCGACCAGCAGCGTCCCCACCGCCAGGTAACGGTGGCCAGATGGCGACTGATGGGACCGAGCACCGTTGCGGTTACGCCACATGATGACTCAGAGTATGCCCAGTTTGCGTCCAGCTGGTACACAGGTGATCAGGGCAGGATGCGGGTTGTGAGTTCCCTTCGCGAGCTTGTCGCCGAGCGGGCAGCAGGTGCACCGCACCGGTGCTTCTTGGCGGACGCACGCAGCGAGCGGTGCTACGACTTCGCCATGCTCAGCGCTGCGGCTGACGTCTGGACTCGGCAGCTCCACGCCGCTGGGGTGCCGCCGGGCGCCCGGGTTCTCCTCGACATCGACGACCCGCTCGCGTTCTGCGCGGTGTACCTCGCCGTGATCGCCGCTGGCCGGTGCGCCGCACCCGTTGACCCGTCAGCTCCCGCTGCCGAGGCGCAGCGCACCCGGCGCGCGCTGCAACCGTGGCTGGTGGTCAGCGACCGACCGGCCACCACAGGGCTACGGGTAAACCCAGCCACGGGGCTGCCGGCCGAACCCGCCTCCGTCGGCGTCGCCACCCCGCCGGAATCGGGCGCGGGTTCGGTCGCGCTGCTCACCTCCGGTTCAACCGGAGCACCCAAGACGGTCGAGCTCACCGAGCATCAGTTGCTGCACGCCGCACGGTCCGTGACCAGCCACCACGAGCTCTCCGCCGCCGACCGTGGGTTCAACCCCCTTCCGTTGTTTCACATCAACGCCGAGGTGGTGGCCCTGCTCGCCACACTGGTCGCCGGTGGCACGTTGGTGCTCGACCGGCGGTTCCATCGCACCGGGTTCTGGCCGCTGCTGGCGCGGCAGCGCATCACATGGGTGAATGCGGTGCCAGCCATCCTGTCGATCCTGGCCCTGGAGAACATCCCGGTGGCTCCCCCAACCCTGCGGTTCATTCGCTCAGCATCAGCCCCACTACCCGCGGCAGCCCGCGAGCGGGTAGCGAGCAGCGGGGTGGTTGTGGTGGAGAGCTACGGTATGACCGAGGCTGCCAGCCAGATCACCGTCACCCCACTGACTGGTGATCACCCACCGGGATCGGTCGGCCGGCCAGCCGGGGTCGAGCTGGCGGTGGTCGGGCCGGATGGCCGACGGTGTGACCCGGGCGTGGTGGGCCGGGTCCGCATTCGCGGCGAGAGCGTGATCAGCGGGTATGTCGGAGGCTTGGCGGCCGAGCGGTTCGGCGCCGCCGGCTGGCTGGACACGGGCGACCTTGGGCGGCTCGATGCCGAGGGGTATCTCTACCTCGCCGGGCGCTGCGATGACGTGGTGAACTGCGGTGGAGAGCTGGTGTACCCGGGCGAGGTCGAGGAAGTCCTGCTCAGCGAGGCGGCGGTGGCGGAAGCCGCCGTCGCCCAGCGCCCGCATGAGGTACTCGGGGCGGTGCCGGTGGCCTGGATCCGGCCGGTTCAGGAGCTGGACAGCGAGCAAGCCGATGATCTCGTGGACCGGTTACGCCTGCGGTGCGAGCAGCAACTCAGCCGGGTCAAACGCCCGGTGGAGTTCCTGATGGTCGCAGGCCTGCCCCGGACGCCCACCGGGAAGGTGCTGCGCCGCCAGCTGCGGGAGTCGCTGGTCAGCGGCACCGGGCATCCCGAAACGGGGTCCCGGTGACGCGACCCGACGCCTCCGTGGCGGCCCCCAGGGGCACGGGAGCACCGGTCACCAGGGCGGGCCATGTCCACGCGGTGGATCTGGTCCGGGTGCTGACCTTCGCCTGCGTTATCGCAGTGCACACCATCGCGACCGTGAACTCGATCGACAGCGTCCCGGCAGGGGGCGTTGCGATGCTGCTGCACTTCACCCGCGAGGCCTTCTTCGCGCTCACCGCGTTCGTGCTCGTGCACCGCTACCGCGACAGGCTGCACACCGTGCCGTTCTGGCGGCGCCGGTTCCTGCTGATCGGGGTGCCGTACCTGCTCTGGTCTGTGGTCTACACCGTGCTGGGGTCCATCCTCACGCCAGTGCCACTGACCACGACGCTCACCCTGTTCGGGCGCAACGTGCTCACCGGCGGCGCCTGGTACCACCTGTATTTCCTGGTCGTCACGATGCAGTTCTACCTGATCTTCCCGCTATTCCTGTGGTTCCTGCGAGCGACCCGGCGCTGGCACGGCTGGCTGCTGGCAGCTGGCGCGGTGCTTCAAGTCGGCATCGACGCCGGGCTCCAGACGGCGAGCCCAAGTGGGGGGTGGGCCGCGACGCTGTGGTACTACGACGGCTCGTTCGTCGGCACCTACCTCTTCTATTTCCTGCTCGGCGGGGTCGCGGCGATGCGCGCCGACCAGGCACAGGCCTGGGTCCGCAGGCATCCCGTGCTCGTGATCGGGGCGTTACTGCTGACCGGCGCCGTGGCCGAATGGTGGTACCTCAGGCTGGTGGCCGACGGCGTCCCCGCACCGGCTGCCTCCGAGGTGTTCCAACCGGTGATGGTGCCGTGGTGCGTGGCCGTCATCGCGGGGATGTTCGCGCTCGGTGTGTCGTGGGCCGGGCGGCGGGCATGCGGTCTGGGCTCACGGATCGTCGAGGTCGGCTCCGACCGCTCATTCGGGGTGTTCCTGGTGCACCCGATCGCGCTGTGGCTGGCGACACTGGGCCCGTCAGCATGGCTATCCGCGCAGGTGCCTCCACTCGGGGTGACTCTCATCGTCTACATCGCCGTGGTGGGGGTGTCGCTGGTGGTGGTCGAGCTGCTGCGACGCAGCCCACTCAGCCGGGTGCTCACCGGGAAGAGCCGCTCGCTACGCGGCTCTCCCATTCAGTCCAACAGGTCCGAGCCTTCCGCCCCGGCCCCGCCGATCAGGCTGGGCACCGGGGGGACGTGAGGAGACAGTCATGATCGACACGCAATTGCGTTTGCCGAATCTCGAATCCAAGCCGCGGCAACGCGGGCTCACGACGGTCATCGATCCGGGGCTGTTCACCGGCCAGTTCGAGGACGCGATAGACAGCGTCGGCGAGCTCATGGATCTCGTGAAGTTCGGTTGGGGCACCTGCCTGGTCACCAAGGACATCAAGCGGAAGATCGACATCTTGCGCTGCGCCGGTATCGACTTCTACTTCGGCGGCACCCTGTTCGAGCGCTTTGCACTGGATGGGTTGGTGCCGGAGTGGCGGGGGCTGTGCCAGCGGCTGGGAGCAACGCACGTCGAGGTGTCCAATGGCACGATTCCCATCAGCAACACCGAGAAGGCCCGCTGGGTGTCCCGGCTGGCCGGCGAGTTCGTCGTCATCAGCGAGGTCGGCTTCAAGGACATTGCGCGTTCCGACGCGCTGGCGCCAGCGCGATGGATCTCCTACATCCAGGAAGATCTTGCCGCCGGCGCCCACCTCGTCACCGCGGAGTCACGGGAGAGCGGTCGCGGCGGGATCTGCCGATCCGACGGTGAACCACGCCACGAGCTGATCGACGAGATCGTGGGCTCCGGTATCGACATCAACCGGCTCTTGTTCGAAGCCCCGAACAAGGAGTTGCAGACCTACTTTCTGCGCCGGGTGGGCCCCATGGTGAACCTGGCCAACATCCGAGCCGACGACGTCATCGCCCTGGAGACGCTCCGGCGCGGTCTGCGCTCAGACACCTTGCCACGGACGTTGTGATGCGTGCCCCGCACAATGTGTTCCATCTGGCCATCCCGGCGCAGAACCTCGACGATGTGCACCGCTTCTACGTCGAAGGCCTCAATTGCATGCTGGCCCGCCGCTACGCGGACCGCATCACCTTGAATTTCTTCGGCGATCAGGTCGTCTGCCACCGCTGCGACCAGATCGACCCGGCCCCCCAGCTCTACCCCAGGCACTTCGGGGTCACATTCCGGGACCGGAAGGATTGGGAACGGCTGCTCCTCCTGGCCCGGGAGGGCGATCTGCGCTTCTTCGCCGAGCCGTTCCGCCGCTTCGACCAGCAACCCGAGGCACACGACACGTTCGTGCTGCAGGACCCGTCGAACAACCTGCTCGAGTTCAAGCACTACGACAATCCCCAGATGATGTACTGACCTCGCCATAGCGACTCACGGCGAGGAGCCGGTGAGTCGCGCGTGCCAGCGCTCCGCCTGCGAGTCGGTCAGCGCGGACGCCTGATCGACGACCACCCGCAGTCGTGCGCCGTCCGCACGGGCCCGCCGCCATGCCAGAGCCAGCGCCGGGTCCAGCGGGTCCGGCGCCCGGTGCACCAGGACCGCGCACAGCTCAGCCAGCATTTCCCGTTGCCCGGCTTGCAGCGCCAGCCGGTGCGGATCGCTCATCACGAACCGCAATGCCATGGCTTTCAGCAACGCCACCTCCGCGGCTACTCGACCGGGGATGACGAGATCTGCCCAGTAACGCCCCAACGGGCCGGGGCCGAACCGGGCGATGGTGGCCGAAACGACGGCCGAGACATACCGCCCCACCAACTCGCTGGTGAGTTCCTTGAGCGCAACCTGGGCGGCTAGCGATCCGTCGTAGCAGCGCAACGCGTCTAGCACCGGAAGCGCCAGCAGACCCACCGCGGCAGCCTCCAGCTCGGCGCTGGGCACTGCACTGAAATGCTTCGCGGCGAGCTCAGCGATCAGCGCGCGCTCGATCGGATCGCCCAGGGTGTCCAACGAGATGCGACCGGCCAGGATCCCGTCCTCCACATCGTGCACCGAGTAGGCGACGTCATCGGACCAGTCCATCACCTGCGCTTCCAGGCATCGCCTCCCCTCGGGCGCGCCCTCCCGCAGCCAGTTGAACACCTCCGCGTCCTCGGCGTAGAAACCGAACTTGACCGTCCCACTCCTGCGCGGCCACGGGTACTTGACGGTGGCATCCAGCGATCCCCTCGTGAGGTTGAGCCCGTAGCTGCGTCCGGTCGCGGGCTCGAGCAGCTTGGGCTCCAACCGGGTGAGAATCCGCAACGTTTGCGCGTTGGCTTCAAACCCGCCACACGCCGCGGCGACCTCGTTGAGGACCTGCTCCCCGTTGTGACCGAAGGGAGGGTGGCCGATGTCGTGCGCCAATCCCGCGGTCTCCACCACGTCGGGATCACAACCGAGCTCGACGGCGATCCCACGGCCAATCTGGGCGACCTCCAGCGAGTGGGTCAGCCGGGTTCTCGGTACATCCCCTTCCCCCGGCCCGACCACCTGGGTCTTGCCCGCCAGCCGCCGCAGCGCCGCGGAGTGCAGAACGCGGGCTCGGTCCCGGGCGAAGGGGCTGCGGCGTTCCGGTCCCGAGCCGGGCAAGGCGGCCCGTTTGGCCGGTTCCGGGAGGGCCCGAGCCCAGTCATGTTCGGTGTAGGGGTCACCCACCGGATCTCACCCCAGATCGGTGCCGAACGACTCGGCAGGGGCATGCGTGAAGCGGTAGTGCAGCAGCGCAGCACTCTCTCGCACGATGTATTGCGCTTGGATGGTGCGGGTCTGCACGATCGGGCCACTTCGGGTGGGCGAAGTCCACGAGGTGAGTCCCAGATCGTCGGCCATCGTGCGGGCCCGCAACGAGTGCCAGGGATCACTGACGATCACCGCGGTATGCCAGCCCGCGGTCCCCGCTCGGCGCGCCACCGCTTGGAGGCTCTCCAGGGTGTCCCGGCCTTCCCCGATCGGCACCACGGCGTCCTCGGGTACCCCGTAGGACGTGAGGTAGTTGCGGCCGGCCTCGGCCTCGGTGTGGGTATCGCCGATCCGCCGACCACCGACTGTGACGATCACCGGCGCGACCCCGGCGCGCCACAGCCGCGCAGCGTGGTCCAGCCGGGAGCCCAGTACCGCCGAGGGTGTCCCGTCGTACTGGGCCGCGCCCAGTACCACCACGACGTCAGCTTTGTCCCGATCATCGACTCGAGCCACCTGCCATACCCGGAACACGGTGCCGCCAACGACCAGAGCGCCCACCAGCACCGCTCCGAGGACCAGCCGGACCAGCGCGAGGGGCAGCATGGATCCGGCGGCCCGGTGTCCCGATTGCCGGCTCAGCCGGTGGTCACCCACCGATGCGGCCGGGCGCGGCGGCCAGCGGACCACCGGAACGGCCCCGTCGAACGGCGAGGACCTCCGCGACCACGGACACCGCCGTCTCCGCTGGTCTGGCCGCGCCCAAGTCCAGACCCAACGGTCCGTGCAGCCGCGCCAGCTCCTCCTCGGTGATCCCGGCGGCGCGTAGCCGGCGTCGCCGGATCTCCTGGGTGTGCCGGGATCCCAGCGCGCCACAGAAACCACGCCCGGAGCGCAACAGCTCCATCAGCACCGCATCAAAGGCCGGCCCGTGGTCGAGTAGTGCCAGCACGTCGACGGCGGTGAACTCCTTCGCCGCGGCGATCGCCGGCTCCAACTCGGTCTCAGTACGCACCGCCCAGCCCAGTAATGCGCACTGCGCCGACAGCGCGGCCCCGATCGCCCCGGCGCCCACGACCAGCATGGTCGTCACCGGCACCCACACGTCGATCAACACCGAGGTGCCGGCGGCGTCGCCCTGTTCGGTGGCCGTCGCGCCGATCCGGGCGAGCTCACGCAGCCGGGCCAGGACCACCTCGTCCACCTCTGGGCCGCCGAGTGTGCCGACCACATCGGTCAACCCGGCCCCGGACGCCACCAGCACCGCCGACCCGGCGACCGTCGACGCCAGAGCGCAGGGCTCCCCATCAGCGAGCGAGGTGCCCAACGCGGCCGCAGCCGGCACCGGCAGTGGGTGGCCCAGCAGTTGCGCACCTCCGCTGCAGGCCAACCCGGCGGCCAGCGCATCCGGCTCGGTGACATGCCCTTTCGCGGTCCCGGGCCTGGCCACCGCGGAGCTCAGCAACGGCAGCGCCACGGTGTCCATGGTGCCCTCGAACACCGCCCCCGCCCGGTCCCCATCGCCGGTGCCGGCCAGCAGTTGCCCGGTGGCGACGGTGCCGAAACCGTGCCGCTCCAGAACCCGCACCACGCCAGCAGGCCGGCCCTGGGCAGCCCAGCGGCGCAGCGCGTCACCGGCTTGCCGGCGCTGGCGGGTTTCTTCAGTGTTCACCGTGTCCATGCCGACCATGCTTCCAGAACGAACCGCAATTCAGCAGCCCACCAAGGGAGTCGCGAGATAGGACTCGACCCGGTCCATCGCCACCCGCTCCTGAGTCATGGCGTCGCGCTCGCGCACCGTGACCGCGTGGTCGTTGAGCGAGTCGAAGTCCACCGTCACACAGAACGGGGTGCCGATCTCATCCTGACGACGGTAGCGGCGGCCGATCGCACCTGAGTCGTCGAACTCGACATTCCAGTGCCGCCGCAGCGCCGCGGCGAGGTCCCGGGCCTTGGGAGACAGGTCGGTGTTGCGGGACAGCGGGAGCACCGCGACCTTCACTGGGGCCAGGCGCCGGTCCAGCCGCAGCACGACGCGGCGGTCCACCCCGCCCTTGGCGTTGGGCGCCTCATCTTCGGCGTAGGCGTCGAGCAGGAAGGCCATCATGGACCGGGCGACGCCGGCGGCGGGCTCGATGACATAGGGCCGGTAGCGGGAATCAGTGGCCTGGTCGTAGTAGGACAGGTCGACCCCGGAGTGGTTGGAGTGCGTGGTCAAGTCGAAATCGGTGCGGTTGGCGATGCCCTCCAGCTCACCCCACTGCTGACCGGAGGAGAACCCGAACCGGTATTCCACGTCCACGGTCCGCTTGGAATAGTGGGAGAGCTTCTCTTTCGAGTGCTCGTAATGCCGCAAATTGTCCCGGTTGATGCCGAGGTCGGTGTACCAGTCGGTGCGGGTATCGATCCAGTACTGGTGCCACTGCTCATCGGTTCCCGGCTCGACGAAGAACTCCATCTCCATCTGCTCGAATTCACGGGTGCGGAAGATGAAATTGCCCGGGGTGATCTCATTGCGGAAACTCTTGCCAACCTGCGCGATACCGAACGGCGGCTTCTTGCGGGCAGACATCACCACATTCTGGAAGTTGACGAAAATGCCCTGCGCTGTCTCGGGGCGCAGGTAGCGCATACCCTCCTCGGACTCCACCGGACCGAGGTAGGTCTTGAGCATCATGTTGAACTCGCGCGGTTCGGTGTACTGGCCGCGGGTGCCGCAGTTCGGGCACGGGATATCGGAGAGGTCACCCTCGAGCAGGTCCTTGCCGGTGCGTTCGGCGTACTCTTCGGCAAGCTGGTCGGCCCGGAACCGCTTGTGGCAGCTCTGGCACTCGACCAGTGGATCGTGAAAGACCTCCACGTGGCCTGAGGCGACCCACACCTGCCGGGGCAGGATTACCGAGGAGTCCAGGCCTACGACGTCCTCCCGGCCGGTGACCATCGCACGCCACCACTGGCGTTTGACGTTCTCCTTGAGTTCCACGCCGAGCGGGCCGTAGTCCCAGGCCGAGCGGGTTCCGCCATAGATCTCCCCACTCGGGAATACAAAGCCACGGCGCTTACACAGGCTGACGACGGTCTCGATGCGATCCGCGGGCACTTGGGGAACTCCAGGGGTGGTCAGTGGCAGGTGAGTGATGGCACAGTCAGATTACCGATCGCCCGATCCCAACCCCCGATCGGCGTCGACCCGCAGCAGGCTGGCATGGTCGGTCACCGCACCACCCTGCGCCTCGGACAGCACCTCATACCCGCCGGGCTCGCCGGTCAGCGCCTCCGCGAGCAGCGGCACCACATGCTCGCGGACCTCGAACACCGACAGCGTGCGACGGTAGGCGACCACCGATTGGAACTGCGCGGTCAGCACCCACCGCGTGGTGTCGTCCGGAGAGCGGCCCAGCGCAGCGCCGAGGCAGCCGCGCTGCGCGGTCACCAGAGCGAGTGCCCGGCGCGCCCTGGCGAGAAAATCTTGGGCCAGTGCGGGCTCGACAACGAAGCGACAGATCAGGATCACGGGTGTCCTCCGGCCGCGGTGGGACAATGACGGTAGCGAGTCGGCGGGTAGCTGATGTCCTGGCACCTACGATGGCTCGGGATCGGCGAATCGAGCGAGGGAGACCGCATGGCGGGTGTGACCGCGGACCCAATACCGGACCCAACTCTCGACGACGAGCATTCGCCCGGCCGGCCGGCTCCCACACCGGCAGCGACCCGGCCGCGGGCGACCCTGGTAGCCGCGGGTGAGTTGCTTCGGGCGCTGTCCGCACCGGTACGGATCGCCATCGTGCTGCAGCTACGCGAAGGCGGGCGGTGCGTTCACGAGTTGGTCGACGCATTGGGCGTCACCCAGCCGTTGATCAGCCAGCACCTGCGGGTGCTCAAATCCGCCGGGGTGGTCGACGGTCAGCGGCATGGTCGGGAGGTCGTGTACCGGCTGGTCGACGACCACCTGTCGCACATCGTGGTGGACGCCGTGACCCATGTGGAGGAGGAATGAGCGCGCCCCGGCTGCGCTCCACCCGGCAGCGGACGGCGGTGTCCAGGCTGCTCGACGACACCGACGGTTTCCGGTCTGCCCAGGAGATCCACGAGAAACTGCGGCACGGTGGCGAGGGCATCGGCCTGACCACGGTGTACCGCACCCTGCAGACTTTGGCCGAGGCCGGCGAGATCGACGTGCTGCGCACCGCCAGCGGTGAGGCGGTCTACCGGCGCTGCTCGTCGCATCATCATCATCACCTGGTGTGCCGGCACTGCGGGCGCACCGTCGAGGTCGAAGGCCCCACTGTCGAGCTCTGGGCCGAGCAGATCGCCGCCGACCACAACTTCACCGACATCAACCACACCGTCGAGATCTCCGGCTGCTGTCCTGACTGCGCGACACCCTGACACCGAACACCTCCCCCAGCGAGGTGATCCGCCGCCAGGGTGGGGCGGTCGGCGGGGCGACCCTCACGCGGTGAGTAGCTCTCCCCGTATCTGAGAGGCCGTGGACACCACCAGCATGAGCAACGTGCCCAGTGGCACGCTGTCCAAACCCGCCGCGGGGAAGGCGTACCGCAGCATCAGGTCGGCCCCGCGCTCGGTGCGGACCAATCCCAGGGTGCCGAACAGGCCCTGCCCGGCCCGGGTGGCAACCCGCTCGGCCAGCTCACCATCGTCGGGAAGATCCCAGGCGACCACACAGGTCAGGCTGAGCATCACCAGTCCCTCGACGAGTTCCACCGCCTGCACCGCGCACGGCACATCGGAATGCTGGAAACTCAGCGAGCCGTCGTCGTCCACCTTCACGTCTTGAAAACGCTCCAGCGCCATCTTGGCGGCGTCGAGCGATTCCCGCGGGGAGGTGAGACTCGGCGCGCCCTTGCCGTGGCTCATCGGATCGTCCTCCTGGAATTGTGACTCTCGGTTGACACGGTGTCAGTTGACACGGTGTCAGTTGACGCGGCGCCGGCTGGTCGGGTCTCGATGGCCCTGCCGAACCGACGGTCCCGACCGGCGTAGTCCTCGCAGGCCCGCCAAAGGTCCCGGCGGTCCAGGTCAGGAAACAGGATGTCCTGGAACACCAGCTCGGCGTAGGCAGCCTGCCAGATCAGGAAGTTGGAGATGCGCTGCTCCCCCGATGGCCGCAAGAACAGATCGACGTCCGGCATGTCAGGTTCATCCAAATGGCGGGCGAGCATCCGCTCGTCGACCCGCTCCGGATCGATCTCGCCGCGGGCCGCCCGGCGGGCCACCTCGCGCGCCGCGTCGGCAATCTCCGCGCGGCCGCCGTAGTTCACGCACATGGCCAAGGTCATCACCTTGTTACTCGCGGTCAGCTCCTCGGCGACCTCGAGCTCCCGCACGACGCTGCGCCACAACCGCGGGCGGCGCCCGACCCAGCGCACCCGGACTCCCATCTCGTGCATCTGATCGCGGCGGCGGCGGATGACGTCCCGGTTGAAGCCCATCAAGAAGCGCACCTCATCGGGGCTGCGGCGCCAGTTCTCGGTGGAGAATGCATAAGCCGACAGCCACCGCACCCCAAGCTCGATGCAACCGCACACCAGGTCCAGCAACACGGCCTCACCCTGGCGGTGCCCTTCGGTGCGCGCCAACCCACGCTGCTGCGCCCACCGCCCGTTGCCATCCATCACCAGCGCCACATGCCGCGGCACCCGCCCCGCCGGTATCACGGGTGGCCGGGCCCCCGATGGATGCGGATCAGGCGCTCGAACCACCGCGCCATCTTGCCGCTTGTCGCATTCAGCAGGCTCAGCGGGGCTATGGGCGGCCAGATAACCCCGCTGAGCCTGCTGAATGCGTCAAGCGCGGGGGCGTTCGATCAGGGGAAGGGAGCGGAGTTGGCGTTCGAGGTGCCATTGGAGGTGAGCAGCGACCAGGCCGCTGGCCTCGCGGGCGATCGCCGTGGGAGCGCGCTCGGCGAGGGGCCAGTCCCCGCGCATGAGGGCGTCAAGCAGGTCCAGGGTCTGCAGCGACGGGGTGGCCGCGCCGGCTGGACGGCACCCGGGGCACACGATGCCGCCGGCGGGAACGCTGAACGCCGGGTGTGGGCCCGGTAACCCGCATCGGGCGCATTCGGTCAACGCGGGCGCCCACCCGGCGGCGGCCATCGCGCGGAGCAGGAACGCGTCGAGCACCAGTGAGGTGTGCCGCTGCCCATCAGCCAGCGCTCGCAGCGCGCCCACGACCAGCAGGTACAGCCGCAGCGTCGGTTCACCCTCGGCGCCGGCCAGCCGCTCGGCGGTCTCCAGCACCGCGCAGCCGGTGGTGTAGCGGCCGTAGTCGCCGACCAGGCGAGCGCCGAAGCCGTCCACCGTCTCGACCTGGGTAACGATGTCCAGCGTCCGCCCACGGTAGAACTGCACATCGACATGCCCGAAGGGCTCCAGCCGGGCACCGAACCTCGACGAGGTGCGCCGCACGCCCTTGGCCACCGCGCGAACCGGCCCGTGCCGGCGGGTTAGCAGCGTGATGATGCGGTCGGCTTCGCCAAGCTTCTGCACCCGCAGCACCACCCCGGTGTCGCGGTACAGGCTCACCCGCCCATCGTCGCATCACCCGGCCGCACCCCAGCAAGACGCGCTCAGCAGGGAGAAAGGACGATCACAGGATTAGAAGCCGAGCCGGCGCAGCTGTTTGGGGTCGCGCTGCCAGTCTTTGGCAACCTTCACGTGCAGATCCAGGTACACCGAGGTGCCCAGCAATGCCTCGATGTGTGCCCGCGCGCTGCTACCGACTTCCTTGAGCCGCTGGCCCTTTCTCCCGATGACGATCGCCTTCTGGCTGTCCCGCTCGACGTAGAGGTTGACGTAGACGTCGAGCAGGTCAGCCCGGCCTTCGCGCGGGTTCATCTCCTCCACCACCACGGCCAGCGAGTGCGGCAGCTCCTCGCGCACACCCTCCAGCGCCGCCTCTCGCACCAGCTCAGCGACCAACGTCTGCTCCGGCTCATCGGTGAGTTCACCACTGGGGTACAGCGGCGGCGACTCCGGCATCCGGGCCAGTAGCAGGTCGGCGAGCAACCCCACCTGAAATCCGTCGACCGCAGACACCGGCACCAGCTCGGCGAATTCGCCGATGCCGGCCGAGCGGGCCAGCTCAGCCAGCCCAGCGAGCTGCTCCGCCACTCGTTGCGGGGCCACCAGGTCGGTCTTGGTCACGACGGCGAACAGCGGGGTGCGTCGCGACAGCGCGGCCAGCTCACCTGCGATGAACCGATCTCCTGGGCCGATGGCGGAGTCGGCGGGTATGCACAAACCGATCGCATCGACCTCTGACCACGTGGCGCGGACCAGGCTGTTGAGCCGCTCGCCGAGCAGTGTGCGGGGGCGGTGCAGGCCGGGTGTGTCCACCAGCACCAGTTGGCCGTGCGGCTGGTGCACGATTCCGCGGATGGTGTGCCGGGTGGTCTGCGGCCGGCTAGAGGTGATCGCCACCTTGTGGCCCACCAACGCGTTGGTCAACGTCGACTTGCCGACGTTGGGCCTGCCCACCAGGCAGGCGAATCCGGCCCGAAAGGGCTCTCCTGCGGGTGCAGCCATCACGAGCCTGCCACCTGCAGCACGTCGCTGACCTCGCCCTGCTGGTCTACCAGCAACACCGGGGCAGTGGGCCCGAGCTCGCGGACCGCGGCCAACGACGCGGGATCCACCGATCCGGACACCACCGCCGCCGCTTCCAAACCGGTCGCCCCGCTGGCCACCGCCGCTGCCACTGCCGCCTGCAGCGCGGTCAGCCCTAGGGACGCCAGCGAGACCGTGACGCCGATGTAGGTGCGCCCGTCGGTGTCCCGCACTGCGGCACCCTCCGGGGCGCCGGTGCGGGCCAGCGCTGAACGCGCCAGTGTGACGATCTTGGCGTCCTCCGGGTCGAGCTCAGGCACGGGTGTCGCTCGCTTCCTGCGGCGGGTCAGCCGCGACGGGGTCCAGCTTCGTGACCGGATCAGACCGGGAGGGTGCCCGGGATGCGACCACGGTAGTGATGCGCAGCCGCCCGCGCCGATCGTTACCACCCTCGGCCCGCAACCGCAGGCCGGCGACGTCGGCCTCGGCACCGGGCAGCGGCACCCGCCCCAAGCGCTGCGCCAGCAGCCCACCGACGGTTTCCACGTCGGTGTCTGCAAGGTCCACCGCGAAAAGCTCACCCAAGTCGATCACCGGCAGCCGGCTGATCACCCGAACCCTACCGTCGCCGAGGTCCTCGATCGGCGGCCGCGCCTCGGTGTCGGACTCGTCGGTTATCTCCCCGACGATCTCCTCGAGGATGTCCTCGATCGTCAGCAGGCCAGCGGTACCGCCGTACTCGTCAACGACGACGGCCAAGTGGTTGCGCGAGACCTGCATCTCCTTGAGCAGTCCGGTGAGCAGCTTGGAGTCCGGCACGAAAGTCGCGGGCCGCATCGCCTCACCGACGGCGCCGCCGTCGCGGACCTCGGGCACGGCCCGCGCGACCAGGTCCTTGAGGTGCACGACCCCGACAATGTCATCAACGCTTTCCGCGATCACCGGGAGCCGGGAGAAGCCGGAACGCAGGCACAGCGCCACTGCTTGGCGCACCGACTTGTCCTGTTCGATCCAGACGATCTCGGTTCGGGGCACCATGACCTCGCGGGCCGCGGTGTCCCCGAGCTCGAAAACGGAATGGATCATCTCGGCCTCACCGGCCTCAACCACGCCGCGCTGACCCGCCATATCGACCAGCTCGCGCAGTTCCACCTCGGAGGTGAACGGCCCTTCCGGGAAGCCGCGGCCCGGCGTGATCGCATTCCCGACGAAGATGAGCAGCCGCGACAGCGGACCCAAGATCCGGCCGAGTACCCGCACCGGTCCGGCTACCAGCAGACCAATTGCATAGGGATGCTGGCGCCCGATGGTCCGCGGACCCACCCCGACGACGACGTAGGTGACCACCACCATCGCCAACCCGGTGATCATGACCGCCAGCCAGGTCGGCGACAACGCCCGCACCGCCGCCACGGTGACCAGTACCGTGGCGATCAGCTCGCAGCTCAACCGCAGTAACAGCAGCAGGTTGATGTGCCGGGGCCGGTCGGCGACGACGAGCGCGAGCGCGCGGGCGCCGAACCGCCCGGAGCGCACCAGCGCGTCGACGCGGGCCCGAGACGCCGTGCCCAACGCGGCGTCGGCGGCCGCGAAGGCCCCCGCAGCCACGACGAGCGTCGCAGCCAGTACGAGCAAGGGAACCGGCGACATCAGCACGGCCAGGCCGGTGGGCTATCTCTGGGGACCGGAGGCCTCCGGCCCGTCCAGGCCAACCACCCCTAGCAGCCGGGTGTCGGCATCGCGTTGCGCGATCCGGCGCCGGCCAGCCCGGTCGGCGCGCCGGAACTCATCGAGGATCTGGTCCTGCAAGGCGAACATCTCCCGCTCCTCGGCAGGCTCAGCGTGGTCATATCCCAGCAGGTGCAGCACGCCGTGCACGGTGAGTAGCTGCAGCTCGTCGAGCACTGAATGACCTGCTACAGCAGCTTGCCCCTGGGCGACCTCTGGGCAGAGCACGATGTCACCGAGGAGCTCTGGGCCACCGGTCGGGCTGTCCGGCCTGCCGCCCGCCATGACCCCACCCTCGTCTGCTTCATCCATCGGGAAGGCCATCACATCGGTAGGGCCTGGCAGGTCCATCCAGCGCTGATGAAGATCGGCCATCACCCGGGTTCCGACCAGTAGCATGGACAGTTCGGCCAATGGGCTGACACCCAGCCGGTCCATCGCGAAACGGGCCGCCGCCGCGATCGATGCCTCGGAGACGGCGGTGCCGGACTCGTTTGCGATCTCGATCCCCATCGACACCTCACCGCCTCCGGCGGCGGTCGCTGCGATTGGGCACCGGGCGGCCCCCGGTACTCTCCTGGACGGCATCCCACCGCGCGTAGGCGTCCACGATGTCGGTGACCAGCCGGTGGCGAACCACGTCGGCGCTGGACAGCTGTGCGAAGTGCACGTCATCCACACCGTCGAGGATGTGTTGCACGATCCGCAGCCCGGAGACCTGACCGCCCGGCAGGTCGATCTGCGTGACGTCACCGGTGACCACGACCTTGGAGCCGAAGCCCAGGCGGGTCAGAAACATTTTCATCTGCTCCGGGGTGGTGTTCTGCGCCTCGTCGAGGATGATGAAGGCGTCGTTGAGGGTGCGGCCGCGCATGTAGGCCAGCGGGGCCACCTCGATGGTGCCGGCGGCCATGAGTTTGGGGATCGACTCCGGGTCGAGCATGTCGTGCAGCGCGTCGTACAGCGGACGTAGGTAGGGGTCGATCTTCTCGTACAGGGTGCCGGGCAAGAAGCCCAGGCGCTCCCCCGCCTCGACCGCGGGCCGGGTCAGGATGATCCGGTTGACCTGCTTGGCCTGCAGCGCCTGGACCGCCTTGGCCATAGCCAGGTAGGTCTTGCCGGTGCCGGCGGGTCCGATGCCGAACACGATGGTGTAATGATCAATCGCGTCGACGTAGCGCTTCTGGTTAAGCGTCTTGGGCCGGATGGTGCGGCCGCGCCGGGACAGGATGTCCAGGCTGAGCACCTCGGCAGGGGACTCCGCGTTCCCTTGGGTGAGCATCGCCAGGGTCGCCCGGACCACATCCGGGCCGAGCTGCTGGCCGCGGCGAGCCAGGATGACCAGCTGACCGAAGGCCCGCTCGGCGAATGCCACATCGGCCGGGGTGCCCGAGAGCGTGACCTCGTTACCCCGCACGTGCACGTCGGCGGCGAGCAGATCCTCGATCACTTTGAGGTTCTCGTCGCGGGACCCTAGCAGTGCCAACACGGCGGAGTCCGGAATCACTATCTTCGACTGGACCGCTTCGGGCTGCCTCGACGGCAAACCGGATGTCGTCTGCGAAGCGGATGAGGAGGCGCCCTCCACTGGGGTAGGGGTCACGTGGGAGTGGATCCTACTTCCTGCGCGCTCGCGCATCTAAGGTCAACCGGCACGGCTGATGTTAGCCGCAGACCTGAGTCCGCGGGACTCGGATTCACAGATACGGGTTGGCCGATCACCGATTGCCAAAAGTGAGCGGTCACCGTGCGTGTTTGCACAGCCATTTCTCACTCTTGGCGATCAGGTCGGGCGCAAAGATGAATGTTCGCATCAGCAACAAGACGGCTCGGAGCGCGCCAGAAATTGGGATTGGGATGCCGCGCCGCGGCGGAAACGGGGGGGTGTCCCGCCGCGGCGCCGCGCCGCCGGGCCGCGGGGGGGGGGGGCCGGCGGCGCCGCGGGGGGGGTGG
>CAXUFG010000094.1:0-11280 GCA_964250265.1 uncultured Pseudonocardiaceae bacterium
ATCAATGACAGCGCGGACTTCCTTGACCCCCGCCGATAGCGCCGACATCGCCTCGAAACGCCGGCCTGTCGCCTGCGAGACCAGCCGGGCCAGCGTCGTCTTCCCAGTCCCCGGCGGGCCGTAGAGGATCACCGATGCCGCGGAGCTGCCTTCGACCAGCCTGCGCAGGGGGCTACCGGAGGCCAGCAGGTGGTCCTGCCCGAGGACCTCCTCCAGCGTGACCGGCCGCATCCGCACCGCCAGCGGCGCCGAGGTGGACAACCGCTGCTCGGCGACATGCTCGGCTTGAGCCGCAAACAACCCCCCATCGAAGAGGGCATCATCTCTTTCCCAGCCGTTACCGGACACACCGCGACGGTACCGCCGCGGACCGACCAAGCAGGTCCCGCAGCACTAAGCCGGCCGCGTGCGGCACAAGGTCCCGGCTACGCCGGACCAACCACGGCAGGCCGCGGCAGACCAGCCAGGCAACATGGTGGGCGGCAGTCAACTCCTGGCCCCCTGAGCAGGTCCGACCAACCGGATGTGGCACCGCGATGCCTGCCCGAGAGAGCTGGTCGGCGTACCCGGAGGCGAGCATCCGGTGCCCGAGCTCAGAGGGGTGCAGGCGGTCCACGCTCCACGTCGCGTTGTCATAGGTACCGGGCATCAGGTGCAGGTCCAGGCACAGCGCGCCGCGCTGCGCCACCACCTGATCCGCGGCCTGGTTGAGCTGATCGATCCGGTGGTGCAGGGCGCGGCGCAAAGGTCCAGGTAGCCGGAACACCCTGCCGTGCTCGTGATAACGCGTGATCAGCACGACAGTGCCGCTGGCTTGCAGCGCAGCGACTGTGGCATCCAGATTCTCGCAGATCTCACCGGGATCGAAGTCGGAGCGCAGCGTGTCATTCATCCCGGCCAGGATCACCGCGACGTCGGGCCGCATCGCCAGCGTTCGGGGCAGCTGCCGGCGTCGAAGGTCGGCCATCCGTGCACCGATGGCGGACAGGTTGAGGTACCTGACCTCGCCTGGCGCACCGAGGGCTGCTGCCAGCAGCGGACCGAAGCCACGCCAGCCGCCCGAGGGCAACCGGTCGCCCAGCCCGACCGCGGTGGAATCACCGAGCACGGCCAGGCTCGCAACGGGATGACCAGTAGGGAGGAGAGGGATAGCGGGGAGGGCGGAGAACGTTTCCACGGCCACGCGCCGATGATCACCCCGCGGGGCTCACTGCCGGTGAGCAACTGATGACGTGTCGGGGACGGCTTGGCGAACGATCCGTGCTTCGGCCCGTCCTCGGTCCAGCTCATCCCTGAATCAATGGACGCTGGAGGTTGCGGTCGTCACGTCGCGTGCGTAGCCCCAATACGAGCACCCCTGCAAGAGCGATGCCGACCAGATTCACCAGAAGCTGCAGGGCTGACTCTCCGGCCGTCCGCCAGGCACCGGTGGTCACCCCGACCACCGCAAACGCGGCCGCAGGCACGGTCGTCACCGAGATGAACACCCCGATGAGGGCAGCTGAGCGCGCCGAGGTGAGGCTGAGCATCCCAGCGGCACCAGCCAGCAGGGCGAGGATCAGCGAGAACGGCCCGACCTGGTAGATGAAATCGACCTGCTTGAGTGAACCGACGACTCCCACGTCGATGAGCCCGGTCCATTCGCCCAACAACGCGCCCCCTGCCGCGATGAGCATCGCGAGCGGGAAGCCCACTCCCAACGCCAGCACCGCCCTGCGGATCAGGTCCCCGCGACGTAGCACCAGCCCCACCGCCAGTGCAGCTAGTGGAGCGAATTCCGGGCCGACGACCATGGCTCCCACCACCGTGATCGGGGAGTCGGTGACCACCCCCACTACCGCGATGAGGCAGGCCAGAGTGAGGAAGGCCAGGTAGGTGGCAGTCAGCTGGGAATCTCCTCCGGTGCTCGCGATGAGTTCATCCCACACCACCGCATCGGCGGGATCCCCTGGTGCGGCCACCGCGGCAGCGTCAGCCGCATCGGAGAGCACGGTATCCAGCGATTCCAGAGTGATCCCGCCAGCGTGGTCGATGCCGAGTGCACACAGATCGGACAGCAGCCCATCAGCAGCCTCGCGAACCACATCTGCCTGCACCAGGTCACCGGACGGGTCGACCGCGGCGGCTCGCAGGACGGTCAGATGAACCGCGCCGGGATTGCTGCGCAGTGCTTCGAGCACCGCATCTGTGGCTTCCGCCTCGCAAGTGATGCGCAGGTGCAGCACCCGCTACCCCTTCGCGGCGGGCTTGGCATCCACTCCGGCCTCGATCCGCTGCTCGGTAGTGATCGGGGCCGGAGCACCGGTGAGGGGGTCGAGACCGCCACCGGATTTGGGGAAGGCGATGACTTCGCGCAGTGAATCGGCACCGGTGAGCAGCATGCAGATCCGGTCCCAGCCGAAGGCAATCCCGCCATGCGGCGGCGGACCGTAGCTAAAGGCCTCCAGCAGGAACCCGAACTTCTCCCTCGCGTCCTCGTCGGAGATCCCCAGCACCCGGAAAACCCGCTGCTGCACCTCGGGCTGGTGGATACGGATCGAGCCGCCACCGATCTCGTTGCCGTTGCACACCAGGTCATAGGCGTAGGCCAGCGCGGCACCCGGATCCTGCTCGAACCGATCCGTCCACCGCGGGGTGGGTGCGGTGAACGGATGATGCACGGCGGTCCAGCCGCCGTGTCCCGCTGCGACATCACCGCTGTGCTCGACTGGTTCGAACATTGGTGCGTCGACCACCCAGACGAACGACCACGCCGACTCGTCGATCAGCCCGCAGCGCCTGCCGATCTCCACCCGGGCAGACCCCAGCAAGGCACGCGCGTCACGGGGATCGCCGGCCGCGAAGAACACGCAGTCACCGGGATTTGCGCCAACCGCTTTGGCCAGGCCTTCCCGCTCGTGTTCAGCAAGGTTACGGGCCACCGGACCGGACAACTCAGCTTCCGCACCGACCAGCACGTAGGCCAGACCCTTGTGGCCTCGCTGTTTGGCCCATTCCTGCCAGGCGTCCAGCTGCCGGCGCGACTGGGCTGCCCCGCCGGGCATGACGACCGCGCCCACATAGGGCGCCTGGAACACCCGGAACGGGGTGTCGAGGAAGTAGTGGGTGAGCTCGGTGAGTTCAAGCCCGAAGCGGAGGTCAGGCTTGTCAGTTCCGTAGCGAGCCATCGCGTCGAGGTAGCTCAGCCGACCGATGGGCAACTCGATCTGGTGCCCCGCCAGCTCCGACCACAATGCGGCGATCACTTTCTCGCCCAGCAGCATCACGTCATCCTGCTGGGCGAAGCTCATCTCGATGTCGAGCTGGGTGAACTCGGGCTGCCGGTCCGCTCGGAAGTCCTCGTCCCGATAGCAGCGGGCGATCTGGTAGTACCGCTCCACACCGGCGACCATAAGGAGTTGCTTGAACAGCTGTGGGGACTGCGGCAGTGCGTACCAGCAGCCGGGTTGGAGCCGCGCGGGCACCAGGAAGTCTCGCGCTCCTTCCGGGGTGGACCGGGTCAGAGTGGGAGTCTCCACCTCGACAAAGCGCTCCGCGTGCAGCACGGTGCGAGCGATCCGGTTGGCCTCGCTACGCAGGCGTAATGCGGCGGCCTGGCTGGCACGGCGCAGATCGAGGTAGCGGTACCGCAGCCGGACCTCTTCGCCGACCTCCAGGTGCTCGTCAAGGGGAAACGGCAACGGCGCCGATTCGCTGAGCACCACCAGCTCCTCTGCGGTGAGCTCGATGCCTCCCGTAGGGATATCCAGGTTCTCATTGCCCTCGGGACGGACCGCCACGGTGCCGGTGACCTGAAGGCAGAACTCAGCGCGCAGCCGGTGGGCCCTGTGCGCCATCTCACCCTCGCGGAACACCACCTGCGTCATCCCCGAAGAGTCCCGCAGGTCGATGAAGATCACTCCGCCATGGTCGCGCCGGCGCGCGACCCAGCCGGCGAGGGTGACAGTGTGCCCTGCGTGCTCGGTGCGCAACGTGCCGGCAGGGTGGGTACGCATCACGGGGAGTGCTCCTAGATCTCTGACGGCAGACTCAGATCTGCAGAGGCTAGCCGCGCCCGGACCCCGCTGCCCGCCCCCTCCCTCGTCACAGCAAGCTGAGCTGCTCCACCGGCTCAGTGGTCTGGGGTTTTACGCTGACCGACCCAGGCCCCGCCCGCGCCGCAGCGCGCCGGACCGGGACTCGGCGCGCCTGCCCCGATGGCGCGGCGCCAACGCCATAACGCCGGGTCAACTCGGCTACCCGGGCGCTGACATCGCTCTGGTAGCTCTTTGGCGCGTATGCGCCCCGCCGGTAGAGCTCGTGGTAGCGAGGCACCAGCTCGGGGTGCTCGCGCTCTAGCCAAGCGAAATACCACTGCCGTGCACCGGGGCGCAGGTGGAGCACGATCGGGGTGAGGCTGCGGGCACCCGCCTCGGCGATGGCCCGCACCGTGGCCTCGAGCTGGCTGGGCGAATCGGTGAGGTACGGGAGGATCGGCGCCATCAGAACCCCACATCCGATTCCTGCATCCGTGAGGGTGCGACACACCCCGAGCCTGGCTCGAGGAGCGGGCGTACCGGGCTCGACCTGCCGCCACAATACGTTGTCGACGAACCCAACCGAGACGTTGACCGACACACCGGTGATCTCAGCAGCCTCGCGGAGCAGGTCCAGATCGCGCAACACCAGGGTGCCCTTAGTGAGGATCGAGAACGGGTTGTGCGCATCACGTAGCGCTTCGATGATGCCCGGCATCAAGCGATAGCGTCCCTCCACCCGCTGGTATGGATCGACATTGGTGCCCATTGCGATGTGCTCACCCGCCCAGCGTGGGGAGTTCAGCTGCTTGCGCACCCGATCCGGCGCGTTGACCTTCACCACGATCTTCGAGTTGAAATCGAGACCGCTGTCAAGATCGAGATACTCGTGCGTACGCCGGGCAAAGCAATAAACACAAGCATGGCTACAGCCCCGATACGGGTTGACGGTCCACTCGAACGGCATGCTCGAGCCAGCGGGTACCTTGTTGACGACCGAACGGGCCCGCACCTCGTAGAAGGTCATCCCGCGAAACTCCGGGGTGTCGTAGGTGCGCGTGATGACGTCACCCGCCCCGAACAGCGCATCTTGGGCGGACTCGTCGGACAGCGTCAGGTTGTCCCATCGCATCGGCCCATCCTATCGAACTGACGTTCGAGAAGCCAGGAAGCTCGCTACTGATGAGTGCAGTGGACAACAGGACCGGGCGGCACCGTCACCGCGGTCCCGCCCCGCCGGCCGAGGCCGGCGCCATGGCCGTCCATGGGCATGGTCACGGGCATGAACCGGCACCGCCGGCCTCACTGCGGGTCCGCAGGCTGCTGGCCGCGGTACTCGTACCAGTCGTACTGGCCACCCTGGTCGGGCTGTGGCTGACCTGGCCGGGAGACCCACCCCGCCGCACTATCGACGTCGGTTTCGGGCAGCGGCCGGTGCAGGGCCAAGTCCTCGCCACTTTCTCCGCCCCGTGCACCAGCGGCAGCGCGGCACCCGCTGATCAGGCCAAGCAGTGCATCTCGCTCAGCGTGCTGCTCACCAACGGCGACTCACCTGGCGTGATGATCCAGCAGGTGTTGCCCGACGAACCGAGCACACCGCGGTTCAGCGTCGGCAACCAGGTCGTGCTGGCCTACACCGGCGGAAACCCCTCCGAATCAGAGTCATACCAGATCCAGGATTTCCAGCGAGGCACATCGATGCTGTGGCTGGTCGCGCTGTTCGCGGCCGCAGTGCTGTTGCTCGGCCGGTGGAGAGGCCTCGCCTCGCTGGCCGCACTGGGCTTCAGCTTCCTGGTACTGGCGGTTTACCTATTCCCGGCGATCCTGACCGGCGCTAGCCCGGTGATCACTGGTGTGCTCGCCGCAAGCGTGATCATGTTCGGAGTGCTGTATCTCACCCATGGCTTCTCCGCGCAGACCTCCAGCGCGGTGCTCGGCACGGTGTTGAGCCTCGGCCTGATCGGGGTGCTGGGCACCGCTTTCTCCGCGGCCACCCAGCTGACCGGGCTCGATGACGACACGGCCAAGCTGATCGGATTCCTCGGCCACGGGATCGACACCCGGGGGCTACTGCTCGCCGGGATGGTGATCGGTGCTCTCGGTGTGCTCGACGACGTCACAGTCACCCAGACCAGTGCGGTATGGGAGTTGCGCCGGGCGAACCCCGACCTTGGTGTGCGGGCGCTCTACACCGCCGCATTGCGGATCGGTCGGGATCACATCTCCTCAGCGGTGAACACCCTGGCTCTGGCCTACACCGGCGCAGCGCTGCCGGTGCTGCTGATCTTCTCCCTGTCCGGGCAGGGTTTCGGCACGATGGTCACCACTCAGGACATCGCGCAGGAGGTGGTGCGCACGCTGGTCGGCAGCATCGGACTGGTCGCCGCCGTCCCGATCACCACGGTGATCGCCGCCCTGGTCGCCCGCCAAGACAAGGTTGCGCTCACTCGCAAAGTCTAGGCTAGGAATTTTAATGACGATGGCTCGCCTCGAGTGAGAGCGTCCACATGTTCCTGAAGGTTCAATCCGTCGCTCAACGTAAAACCAGCATTCAACCGCTGAATGAGACGCCCTTCGGTTTCTTTAATAACAGTTGCCAGCTCAAGGAGAGCTTGAATTCTCTGAGGGTCTACCACAACAATACCCTCACCATCGGCCAGGATCATATCACCAGGATTCACCGAAACTTTTCCACACGTCACTGGTATTTGTAACTCACCAAGTTTGGAGGCCGTGCCTGCGAGTGGCGTGACGAACCGGCTGTAGATAGGAATTTCGCAGCCCTCCACGAACGTCATGTCCCGGTATCCAGCATCAACGACGATCCCGCCAAGGCCTCGCACTAAGGCCCCTCGTGCGCACAACTCCCCGGCAAGAGCAATCTGTGCCTCCCCTCCATCAACAACGATCACATCCCCCGGAGAAGCCGCCTCAACTGCTCGCAGCACCCCTAGAAAGTCGCCCCGAAAACGCACGGTAAATGCCGGACCAAAGATGCCCGCTCTAGCGGATCGAGCCCGAATTGCGACATCCATGACCCGTGTCGCCTTGTCCGCATCGCAAATAGCCGTTGTGTCCACACGAAGAAAGTGCTCGACAAGCTCTCCCGGCGGCATCGCAGTCAATCCTCCATGATTCATAGGACATGCCTGAGCGGCTTTGCCGTTTCAGGCGAGGGTTGTGCTGGGCCGGTTACAGACCCCGGGGTCTACCCGGTGCTGCCAAGCCGTGCAGGAACGGGTTGCTGGCCCGTTCCCGGCCGATCGTGGTGGCCGGGCCGTGGCCGGGCAGCACGGTGGTCTCGTCGTCCAACACGAGGATCTTGTCCCGCAGCGAGGAGAGCAGCTGCTGATGGTCGCCGCCGGGTAGGTCGGTTCGTCCGATGGAACCGGCGAACAAGGTATCCCCGGAGAGCAACACACCCTGTCCGGCCCTAGCCACCGAACGGAAGATCACCGACCCGCGGGTATGGCCCGGAGTGTGGTCCACCGTGAAGCTCAGACCGGCCAGGTCCAGGGACGTCCCGTCGGCCAGCTCACGTACCTCATGTGGCTCACGCAGTTGAACCCGGCCGCCGAAAAACTGCCGCGCATCAGCGGAGAACGCGCGCATCGGGTCAGCCAGCAGCACCCGGTCCTCGGGGTGGATCCAGGCCGGGATGTCATTGCCATCGCAGACCGGGGCCACCGCGAAGATGTGATCGAAATGCCCATGGGTGAGCAGCACCGCCACCGGATCGAGCCGGTGCTGGCGCAGCAGCTCGTCGAGCGGCTGCTCTGAGCCCTCTCCTGGATCGACCACCACACACGGGCCGCCTGCCTCTGGGGCGAGCACGAAGCAATTCGCTTGCAACGATCCGGTGGGGAACCCTGCGACGAGCACGGGTCCAGCCTAGGGCCCAAAGGTGAGGCTGACGTCTGGCTCACCTATGGGCCACTTAGACTTCGCGGCGATTGTCGTCTAGCCACAGGAGTCCAGGGTGCCCACGAACGAGCAGCGTCGCGAAGCCGCGAAGCGCAAACTGGATCGCCAGCTCGCCCGTCGCGCGGAACGAGCGAAAGCGCGCCGCCGGTACGCAGTGGCCGGCAGTGCGGGAGCGGTGGTTCTGGTGGCCGGCATCGTGGTGCTGATCGTGACGCTGAGCGGCGGCAGCAAGACCGCCAACACCGCCGCGACGCCGTCCGCACCGGCCTTACCAGCCAGGACACCCACCAGCCCCGCCCCTCCCGCCGATAACAAGGTAGCCGACCCGCCGGTCCGGCCGAAGCCACTACCCGCCTCAGTCGACTGCCAGTACCCGGCGGCCCAGCAGCCCCCGGCCAGGCCGGTCAGGCCACCATTGGCCGGCGACACCTCCGCCAAGGGCGCCGTGCCGGCAACCATGCAGACTTCGGCCGGCGCGATCGGCCTCACCCTTGACCGGGCGCTGGCCCCGTGCACCGTCAACAGCTTCCTCAGCCTCGCCAAGCAGGGCTTCTACGCCAACAGCCCATGCCACCGGCTGGTCACCAACCCCGGCTTGCATGTTCTGCAATGCGGTGATCCGACCGGGTCGGGCACCGGTGGGCCGGCGTACACCATCCCGGACGAGGTGTTCCCGGAGCTGACCTACGGGCGCGGTTACGTCGCGATGGCCAACACCGGCCAACCCGACAGCGGCGGCAGCCAGTTCTTCCTGATCTACGGCCAGACCCAGCTGCCACCCCAATACACTGTTTTCGCCACGATCTCTCCAGCGGGCCTCACCGTTCTCGACCAGATCGCCAAGGCGGGCGACGACGGGTCACTGGAGCCATCTCCCGGTGGCGGCAAGCCCAAACAACCGGTCACGATTACTTCGATCGACATCCCGGCGACCTGACACGCCCAGAACGGCTCTCAGTTGGATGAGGTGACGCGGTACACGTCGTACACACCCTCGATACCGCGCACCGCGCGTAGCACGTGCCCCAGGTGCTTCGGATCCCCCATCTCGAAGGAGAAACGGCTCACCGCCACCCGGTCCCGAGTCGTGGTGACCGAGGCGGACAGGATGTTGACTCGACCATCCGCGAGCACCTTGGTGACATCAGAAAGCAGGCGGTGCCGATCCAGCGCCTCGACCTGGATCCCGACCAGGAACACCGACGACGCCGAGGGCGCCCAGTCCACACCGACCAGTCGCTCGGGCTGTGCCCGTAACGACTCGGCGTTAGTGCAGTCGGTGCGGTGCACGCTCACTCCGCTACCCCGGGTGACGAAACCCAGAATCTCGTCACCGGGCACCGGAGTGCAGCACCGGGCAAGCTTGGCGTAGACGTCCCCGCCGCCATGAACGCGCACGCCGGAATCACCGGTCGGTCGGCGGCGCTGGACGGTGGAGGGGGTGGCCCGCTCGGCGAGTACGTCCTCCGCGCCCTCTTCGCCACCCAGCAACGCAACCAGGCGCTGTACGACGTGACGAGGCGAGGCGTGGTGCTCGCCGACCGCGGCGTACAGCCCGCTGACGTCCGGATAGCGCAGTTCCCGGGACACCGCGACCATCGACTCGGCAGAGACCAGCCGCTGCACCGGTAGCCCAACCCGGCGTAGCTCCTTGGCGATGGCGCTCTTACCTGACTCGATGGCCTCCTCGCGGCGCTCCTTGGCAAACCATTGCCTGATCTTGGCCCGGGCCCGGGGTGAGGCGACGAACGACAACCAGTCCCGGCTGGGACCGGCCCCGCCGGCCTTCGACGTGAAGATCTCGACGACCTCACCGTTTTCCAGCTGTCGCTCCAACGCGACGAGCTGGCCGTTGACCCGCGCACCGATGCATCGGTTACCGACCTCGGTGTGCACCGCGTAAGCGAAATCCACCGGAGTCGAACCCGTAGGCAGCGTGATGACCTCGCCCTTAGGGGTGAAGACGAAGATCTCCCGGGTAGCCAGGTCGTATCGCAGCGACTCCAGGAACTCACTGGGGTCGGCGGCCTCCCGCTGCCAGTCCAGCAGCTGGCGCATCCAGGCCATCTCGTCGATATCGACGGCTCCGTTGTGGGTCCCGTTGTGGGTACCGCGGGTCTCCTTGTACCGCCAGTGCGCGGCGATGCCGTATTCCGCGGTCCGGTGCATACCGCGGGTGCGGATCTGCACCTCGAGCGGTTTGCCATCCGGCCCGATCACGGTGGTGTGCAGCGATTGGTAGACCCCGAACCGGGGCTGCGCGACGTAATCCTTGAACCGACCGGGCATCGGCTGCCACACCGAGTGCACCACCCCGATCGCGGCGTAGCAGTCGCGATCGTCCTCGACCATGATCCGCACCCCGACCAGGTCGTGAATGTCGTCGAAGTCACGGCCGCGGACGATCATCTTCTGGTAGATCGAGTAATAGTGTTTGGGCCTGCCCTCAACGGTGGCGATGATTCGCGAACCGGCCAGCTGCGCGGAAACCTCGTCGATCACCGTGCGCAGGTAGGTGTCGCGGGACGGAGCCCGGTTGGCGACCAACCGCACGATCTCATCGTATTTTTTCGGGTGCAGGACCGCGAAGGAAAGGTCCTCCAGCTCCCACTTGATGGTCGCCATGCCCAACCGGTGCGCCAGCGGAGCGAAGACCTCCAGAGTCTCCTTGGCCTTACGGGCCTGCTGCTCCGGCCGCAGGAAACGCATGGTCCGCATGTTGTGTAACCGGTCGGCAAGCTTGATCACCAGCACGCGAGGGTCACGGGCCATCGCGATGACCATCTTGCGGATGGTCTCGGCTTCGGCTGCGGCACCGAGCTTGACCTTGTCCAACTTGGTCACGCCGTCGACCAGGTGCGCGACCACCTCGCCGAAGTCCGCGGAGAGAAGGCCTAACGAGTAGTCGGTGTCCTCGACGGTGTCGTGCAGCAGCGCGGCCACCAAAGTGGTGGTGTCCATGCCTAACTCGGCCAGGATCGTCGAGACCGCCAACGGATGGGTGATGTAAGGATCGCCAGATTTACGCTTCTGGTGGGAATGCTTGTCCTCGGCGACATCGTAGGCGCGCTGCAGCAAGGCCAGATCGGCCTTGGGATGCAGCTCCCGGTGCACAGCGGCGAGTGGCTCGAGTACCTGCCTGACCGGGCCGGGACGCTGCGCGGTGATTCGCCGGGCAAGCCGGGCCCGGACCCGACGGGTCGCCGACGGCAGCCGCTGAGGGACCGTGACTGCATCCGAGCCGACCAGCGGCGCCTCGCTACGCTGCAGGTCCTGGCTCACACGCACTCTCCCTGCACATGGTGACAATCAGATCTTTCAGCCTACCGCCCACGCGCTC
>CAXUFG010000094.1:11380-19304 GCA_964250265.1 uncultured Pseudonocardiaceae bacterium
TGGAGGATGACACAGCTCGGATCCGCCGAGGACGTTAGACCGTCAGTAGGGCGTGCACCGGACGGCCTCGCAGCCGGTCACGGCCGCGCAACGACGCGATCTCCAACAGGACCGCGATGCCGCTGACCGAGGCTCCGGCCCGCTCGGCCAGTGCACAGGTCGCGGCCGCGGTACCACCTGTCGCCAGAATGTCGTCGATCACCAACGCTCGTTGACCGGGCCGCAGCACGCCGTGAGCCAGTTCCAACGAAGCGACACCGTACTCCAAAGCGTAACTCTCCCGGTCGGAGACCACAGGTAATTTGCCGGGTTTGCGAACTCCGACCACGCCAGCGCCGAGTGCGTAGGCGGCAGCGGCGCCGAGCAGAAAGCCGCGAGCCTCCACCCCGATCACAGTGTCGATCTGCTGGGCAGGCATGATCAACCCATCGATCACTGCCCGGAACGCCGTTGCATCGGCCAACACGGGCCCCACGTCGCGGAAAAGCACACCGGGCTGTGGAAAATCCGCCACCTCGCGAATCAGCGGCAAGAGTACAGCGGCCAGGTCATCCACATTCGATCTGGATCTACCGGTTTCCCGAGTTCCGTGGGCCGCTGGAGCTCCCAAATCCCCGCTGGGTGTGGTTCTCGGGCTGCCAGCCCGAATGACCGGTGGTTTCCGACCGCTCAGCCCGCATGGTCTTTCTCGATCCCTGCCAATCTGGCTGAGCTCGGAGATCCTTCGGGACGTGGATATCCCTTCTAGGCACGGCGTGATCGACCTTCGGAATCGGCTGAGGGACTTGCGCCGGCGGCTGGACCGGTGCGGGCAACTGGACCGGAACCGGTACCGGCACCTCGACCGGAATCTCCACCGCGGCGGGCACCTGAACCGGCACTGGTAGCTGGATCGGCAACGATACCGGGATCGACACCTCAGACGGATCCGTCGTTGATCCGGCCGAACCCGGCGTCCCCGGTTTCACTGCTGTACACGGCTTGTGATCGTCAACGAGCGAGTGGGTGCACGCTGGTGTAGCGGAGGTCAGCTGACCCGGTGCGCGCCGGTCTGGTGACGCGCCATCCGGATAGCCAGCGGTCGGATGGGGCACATCTGGGCCGGCATATTTGTAGGGAGCAGCGGCCTGAATGTTCGGCACGGACAGCGACGGTACCAGCGGCCTCCCCGCGGTCCCGGTAGAAGCGCGATCCGCCAGCGGACCGTTGGTCGCAGCACGCACCGCCACAGTGCCACCATCGGGCTCAGGGAATGCCAGCACCGGCGGTCTCGCACCCGAGCCGAAGATGCTGATACCCGGGAGGACTGCTAAGGGCGGGCTGGACAAGCCCGCGGCCAATGCCAACGCCCCACCCATGACGGCGGCGAGCCGGACCGGCTTGCCGTATCCCGAGCCAGCACGGCCGTGCCGGGTCGGCACAGACACATCGGGTAATGCTGAGCGGTCGGCGACAAGCGCCGCCAGCTCCCGGCGGCCACGTCGTTCCCACCCCGGGCGGACTGCTCGGGCGGCTACGTCGCCAACAAGGGTGAGCAAGCTTTGCGCCTCGGGCCGGCTGCGCGGGTCTTTGGTGAGGCCCCGCTCCACCAACTCCCGCACCAGTTCAGGGACCACCTCAACCGGAGCAACGCCGCCTTCGTGCTTGGCCGAGAGTTCAGCCACGCCATCGGCATAGAACGGCGGCGCGCCTAACAGACACTCGAAGAAGGTGACCGTGGCCGCATAGATATCCCCCAATTGGCTCGCCGAAGGATCGCTCCAGTGTTCGGGTGCCAGGTAGAAGGGCGTGGACCGGGCGAGCAGTCGCCGGCCCTCCGATGTCCAGAGCCCGAAATCGACCAGCCTAACCCGGCCAGCATGGGTGAGGATCACGTCCTCAGGCTTGATGTCGCCATGCGCCAGGCCTGCCTTCTGACAAGCGATCAGCGCGAGTAGGGCGTCCTTGAGCACGACCAATGCCGCCGCGGTACTGACGGCACCCTGGGCCAGCAACAGGGCGCGAAGCGAAGTCCCACTGACGTACTCGCTGATGACCGCAGCACCGTGGTCGTCCTCAACGTAGCGGTGGGCGCGGGCGACTCGGGGGTCCCGAACCTGTGCTAGCCGCGCGAACTCATCCCGGAAACGAGTGCGGAACTCGGCATCGGCGAGGAATTCGGGGGAGAGGTAGGTGATTGCGAGGGGCTTACGGGTGACGCGGTGACGAGCGAGCACCCGTCGGCCCACCGGGTCCTCACGCATCTGCCGGAGATGCACGACACCCGGAACGGACCACCCCACCATCCCAGATCCTCTCTGGTAGCCCTCACGGTGCTGCCCCCTTCTGTCACTCCCCGGAGCGACATCCAGCACCTGACTACTGAGCGTTCTACCAAATGGGCGTGGAAGCAAGATGTCAGCGGGACAACGCACCACATAGGTGATGCAGGGTGAGAAAAACCGTAGCGACTCGTCAGCGAGCTGTTACTCTCAGCAATCATCGCAACACAGCGTAATCGGGCGCTTCGATCCGCGTTAACGACCTGAGAACCGGCCAGCCTTGCCAGATGGTCTGCTGGTCTTGCCAGTGGTCTTGCCAGGGGGTTGTCCGCGCCGCCGTCCTGCGGGCACGCTCTTGCCACCTTTGGCAGGTAGCCCGGGAGCGCTCGCCCCGTCCCCAGCTTGGGACTGCCGGTGTGGTGTGCCGGCCTCAGCATCCACGGTGGCCTTACGGGACAATTTCTCCCGGCGCTGGGCGACCCGATCGGCTTGCTGCCGGTAGGCCGGCCGTCGCATGGTGAGGTCGACCACCAGAGGGGTCGCCAACAGGATCGAGGACATGGCGCCGATCATGATGCCCACCATCTGCACCAAGGCGAGGTCCTTGAGCGTTCCGACGCCTAGTAGACCTACCCCGATCACCAGCAGGCCGAGTACCGGGAGCACCGCGATCAACGAGGTGTTGATCGAACGCATCAGAGTCTGGTTGACCGCGAGATTGGCAGCCTCAGCGTAGGTTCGCCGGGTCAGCCCAAGCAGGCCACGGGTGTTCTCCTGGACCTTGTCGAACACGACAACGGTGTCGTACAGCGAGAAACCGAGGATGGTGAGCAAGCCGATGACCGACGCCGGTGTCACCTCGAAACCAATCAGTGAATAGACACCCGCCGTAATCAACACGTCGTGAACCAGTGCGATCAGCGCGGCCAGCGCCATCCGGGGCTCGAAATACACCGCCAGGAACGCACTCACCAGGCCCAGGAACACCACCAACGCGATCAACGCCTGCCGGCTGATCTCGCCGCCCCATGTTGCGCTCACCGCGCTGTCGCTGATCGCCCGTTCGCTGGGCCGCCCGTCTTTGCCCAGCGGGCGCAGCTGCTCGAACAGAGCCTTCTTCAGCACAAACGACGTGCGCGTGTCCAGCGCTGTGGACCGGATCAAGATGCTCGCTGCGGCACCGGTACCGACGGTCTGCACCGATTCCGGCGGCCGGCCCACGCTGTTGGTGAAGACGCGCTCGGCCTGCTGGGTGGTGATGATTCCAGCCGCGCCCTGGGATGGGAGCTGTACCCGGGTGCCGCCCTCGAAGTCAATACCGAGGTTGAACCCGCGCAGCAGGATCGACGCGAGGCAGACCACGACAAGCAGTCCGGAGAGCGAGTACCAGATTCGCCGCCTACCGACGACATCGAATGCTCCGGTCCCGCTGTACAGGCGCCCTACTATGCCCGCCATCTCAGGACCCCTTCCCCGCAGTGGCCAGCTCCGACCGGTTGGCGGCCCCGGCACGCTGAGCCGCCCCAAGCCCGGAGAGCGCCGGTTGAGATAGCAAGGGGGACTGTGCGGCCAGTGCCACCAGCGGGTGCGTGGCGAGGAATACCACCACCAGGTCGAGCACCGTCGACATGCCGAGGGTGAAGGCAAAGCCCCTCACCTGGCCCACCGCAAGAATGTAGAGGACCGCAGCGGCCAGGAAGCTCACCGCGTCCGCCGACAGGATAGTGCGGCGAGCCCGGAGCCAGGCCCGAGGCACCGCGGAGCGGAAGGTTCGGCCATCCCGCACCTCATCCTTGAGGCGCTCGAAGAAGATCACAAATGAGTCTGCGGTGATACCGATCGCCACAATCAAACCGGCGACACCGGCCAGGTCCAGGGTGAAGCCGATCCACCGCCCGAGTAGCACCAGGACCGCGTAGACGATGAGCCCTGACAACACCAGAGACAAGATCGTCAGGACGCCGAGCGCCCGGTAGTAGAACAGGCAGTAGATGAACACCACGACTAACCCGATCGCCCCGGCAAGCAGCCCCGCACGCAACGAGGCCAGGCCCAGCGTGGCCGAGACCGTCTCGGACTCCGAGGACTGGAACGACAGCGGCAGCGAACCGTACTTGAGCGCAGTGGCCAGGGACTGGGCTTCAGCCTGGCTGAAGCTGCCGCTGATGGTGGTCTGCTGGCCGGCCAGGATCGGACCGTTGATCCGTGGAGCCGACACGACCTCGCTGTCCAGGGTGAATGCGGCCTGCTTGCCGACGTTGTTCGAGGTGTACTGGGCCCAGATGTCCTCGCCCTGGCGTTTGAATCTCAGCAGTACCTCGTATCCGGTGCCGTTCGGATCGAAGCCCGCTGAGGCGTTGGAGATCTGCTCGCCGGAGAGGAACGCGGGCCCTAGCAGGTACTTGGCGGTGTCGTGCTGGTCGCAGGTGACCAGCGGTAGGTTCGGGTCGTCATTGCCCCGCAACGGGTCGGGAGCTGCGCAGTTCAGCGCGGCCAGCGCCTGTTGCTGCACCGCCGGGTCTTGGCTCTGCCGCTGTGCCCGAGCCTGCCGGATCTGCTCGGCGACCTGAGGATCCGCCGAGTCCGCCGGGACGCTGCCGACCGGCGCAGGTGTCGTGGCAGGAGGCGCCGGCGTGCTGCTGGGAGGCACCGGAGGTGGCGGGGTCGGCTCGCCCGACGGCGGCTGCTCCAGGAGCTGTGGCTGGACCGGTGCTGGTGCACCCCCCGATGGCGTCGGTTGAGGCGAGCCCGATGGCGTGCCGGGGGTACCATTGCCCGGTGGTGTGGCGCCGGGAGCCGGTGCGGGTGTCCCGGCCGCCACCTCGGAGTTCACCGGGCGGAAGTACAGCTTGGCGGTCTGCCCGAGGGTGCGAGCCTGGTCGCCGTTCTCACCGGGCACCGTGATGATCAAGTTAATCCCGTCGAGTATGACCTCGGCCCCGCCTACCCCGATGCTGTCGACCCGTTGCTGGATGATCTGCCGAGCCTGGTCGAGGGACTCCCGCGAAGGTAGCCGACCGTCGGGGGTGCGGGCGGTGAGAGTTACCCGAGTGCCGCCTTTCAGGTCGATACCCAGTTTGGGGGTGGGGTGCCCGCCACCGGTGAGAAAGACCAATGAGTACAGGATCGCAACGATCCCAGCGAAGATCGCCAGGTTGCGCCAGGGGCGGAAGTGCCCGGCTGGTGGTGCCACGGTGGGTGGTTCTCCTCGTTCACGGCGCACTAAGCCTGCCGCCTGCACCGGCGACAGGCTCTACTGTGCCAGCGCCGCAACTCCACGCGGGCGGTGGGGCTCGGGTGCGGGATCGTAGCGCCCCGCACCACGTCAGTCCGCAGCCTGAGGTGTGCTGGCCGTGGGCGTCCCGTCACCGTCCAGCTCGGCACCGTTGTCAGCGACGTTGTCAGCGACCTTCTCCCGGATGGCGGCGCGCAACCACGTGGTACGCACGCCGGGAGCGATTTCCAGATCGACCGTCGTCTCGTCACCGCTGTCGACGATGGTTCCGTGCAGGCCGGAGGTGGTTACCACCCGGTCGCCGTTGACCAGCGAGTTCTGCAGCTGTTGCGCCTCGACCATCGCTCGCTTCTGGCGGCGGGTGCTGATGATCAACGGCACCGCGAGCGCGGCGATGAACAGCAGCGGGAGCAGGGCCTCCATGGTTCTCCGATCACGTCAGTCGTGCAGTACCGAGTGTGCCAGGTTGCGCGGCAGGCGAGCCCGCGACGTCGATGGATCCTCGGTGATCATGCTTCGCGGGCGATCGCAGCCGGGTGACGTCCTGAGCATCGCAGCCGCCAAATGGCCCAGTAGCCACCGCTGATCGGCCTAATCATCGCGTCTCTCGTCGCCCGGCGCTGACCTGTGGGCGCTGTGACGCAACCAGGGCTCTCAGGTTCGAAGGAGACACGGCTCGATTCCTTAGGGTTCCGCCAGCAGTCAGGGTCGAGATGCCGCTCGATCCCGCTGTCCCAGGCCGTCAACGAAAGGACGGACGCGTTGCCGTCGCACCGCTACTCCACGCCTCGTTACCGACCTAGCGCGCACGCGCTGGACACTCGCATGTTGGGCGCCTCCGGCGGCGCAACTGCCACGATGACTCCCTTCAGGACCTCGACGATCACCTCGCCCAGTCCAGTGCTGCCGCTGGGTGCGGGCTTCGCCGATACCGTGCTGCGCCGCGTCGAAGCGGATGAGCAAGCCTTCGTACTCCGGTACGTCCAGCCTGGGCTGGTGGGCCTCATCGACGGCACACTCTCGACGCTCGCGCCGATCTTCGCGGTGGCCTTGCTGTCGAGTTCCCATGCGGCCCTGCTGGTCGGACTGGCCACCGCGCTAGGAGCCGGCATCAGCATGGGGTTGTCCGAGGCGCTCTCCGACGACGGCGAGCAGACCGGTCGGGGCTCAGCCATCACCCGCGGATCGATCACTGGGGTAATGACCACAGTGGGCGGCGTGTTTCACGCCTTACCGTTCTTGATCCCGGACCGGACGGCCGCACTAGCGCTCGCGGCCATCGTGGTCGCCCTCGAGCTCGGGGTGATCGCCCTTATCCGCAAGCGCTACCTGGAGGTCTCGCTTCGCACCTCGCTCATCCAGGTCGTTCTCGGCGGAATTCTGATCGTCGGCGTCGGGCTGTGGCTCGGTGGGCTGTAGAAGATCCTCAACCATCGAACAGCGTCGGTGTGGGGTCTGAAAGAGCATCGGCGGGCGGCTCCAGTCGTAGGTGTCGCCATGCGGCAGCAGTGGCTACCCGTCCGCGCGGGGTGCGAGCGAGCATGCCGGCGCGGACCAGGAAAGGCTCGCACACCTCCTCGACAGTGGCCGGCTCCTCCCCCACGGCAACCGCGATGGTGGACACCCCGACCGGACCCCCGCCGAAGGTGCGCACGAGCGCGGTGAGGACCGCGCGGTCCAGCCGGTCCAACCCGAGTTCGTCAACGTCGTATACGGCCAGGCCGGCTCGGGCCACCTCGAGGGTGATCGCACCATCGGCGCGGACCTCGGCGTAGTCCCGAACCCGGCGCAGTAGCCGGTTGGCAATCCGGGGTGTGCCGCGGGAACGGGCGGCGATCTCGGTAGCGCCATCGGGGCGCAGGTCGACTCCGAGGATTCCGGCGGAGCGGTGCAGCACCAGCTCGAGCTCATCAGGCTCGTAGAATTCCATGTGCGCGGTGAATCCGAACCGGTCCCGCAATGGGCTGGTCAGCGCACCGGACCGGGTGGTGGCTCCCACGAGAGTGAACGGGGCGATCTCCAGCGGGATGGAGGTGGCTCCAGGACCCTTGCCGACCACCACGTCGACCCGGAAGTCCTCCATCGCGAGGTAGAGCATCTCTTCGGCGGGGCGAGCCACCCGGTGGATCTCGTCGATGAACAGCACGTCACCCTCGACGAGATTGGATAGCATCGCGGCGAGGTCCCCAGCGCGCTCCAATGCTGGCCCGGAGGTCACCCGGATGGCGCTGCCGAGCTCCGCAGCGATGATCATCGCTAGGCTCGTCTTGCCCAATCCCGGGGGGCCGGACAGCAGCACGTGGTCGGGCGCGGCGCCGCGCCGCGGGGCCCCCGCGCGGACCAGGTACAGCTGCTACCGGACGCGGGCCGGCGCGCGGAACTCGGGCAGCCCGCGCACCCGGAGCACGGTGATGGCGCCGGGCGCCGC
>CAXUFG010000095.1:0-18982 GCA_964250265.1 uncultured Pseudonocardiaceae bacterium
GCCCGACGCAGCGCCGGCCGCTCGATCAGGTGATGGGTGAGGGCGGCGAGCACGAGGGACGTGCCGATGATGAGCACACCGCCGCGCAGGCCGACCGCCTCCCGCCCCCGGCCGACGAGGTAGAGCACCAGCACCGGCCAGTGCCACAGGTACAGCGCATAGCTGAGATCCCCGAGGTACTGCACCGGAGGGGCGGCCAGCAGCCGGTCGACGCCCCACCGGCTGCCCGTGCTGCCGGCGGCGATCACCAGCGCGGCGCACGTGGTCGGCCACAGCGCCGCGTAACCGGGAAAGACGCTGCCGACCTGCAGCACGAGCCCGCACAACAGCAGGCCGACCGCGCCGGTCCAGCCCAGCACCGTCCGGGTGTCCCGGGACAGCGAGACCCGGTCGATCCCGAGCGCGAGCAGCCCACCGAACGCGAACTCCCACAGCCGGGTGAGAGTGTGAAAGTACGCCAGCGGCTGGTTGGCGGCCGTCAGCGTGACCGAGTAGCTCAGCGAGGTCACCACCACCCCGGCGAGCGCGCGGGTGAGACAGTCGCGCTCCTTGGCGCCGGCGCGGCGGGCGATCAGGACGACGAGCACCACCAGCAACGGCCACGCGAGGAAGACCTGCCCCTGGATCGACAGCGACCAGAAGTGCTGCACCACGCTGGTCGTGTTGTTCCGCGCCCCGTAGTCGGCCGCGTCCGCGGCGAGCTGCCAGTTCTGCACGAACAGCGCCGAGGCCGCGACTTCGCGGATGGTCTGGAACCACCGTCCCTCCGGCAGAACCAACATGGCCGCGACGACGGTGGTGAGCAGCACCGTGAGAGCCGCGGGCAACAGCCGGGTGACCATCCGGCCCCACAGCGGCCGCAGCGCGATCGGGCCGCGATCGGCGGCACGCACCAGTTGACCGGTGAGCAGGAAACCGGACACGAGGAAGAACACGTCCACTCCGCCGGACACGCGGTTCAACCACACGTGGTAGATGACGACGAGGGCCACCGCGAGCGCCCGCAACCCCTGCAGCTCCGGGCGGTACCGCGCGGAGCTGCCGAACGTGGCCGCCGGGCCGGGATGCCGCGACAGGGTTGTCATCCTGCGCTCGGTCCTCCCCCACCGCTCGCGCTCTTCCCCGTGCCCGGGTTGTCCGCGCTATCCTTCCAGCCGGCCAGCGCCAGCGTCCCCGCGGCTCGTCTGGCAATGTAAGCCCATGATCGATGTTCGCCGCTGGCCGCTGCTGTCATGGACGGTCGTCGTGCCGCTGCTCGCGATCTCCACACTGGCCCTCACCTGGGGACGCGACCTGGGGGCTGCGCTGGTGGCTGCCGTGGCCGTGGTCCTCGCCGGTGCGGTGCTGGCGGCGGTGCAACACGCCGAGATCGTCGCTCACCGGGTAGGTGAACCGTTCGGCTCGCTGGTCCTGGCGGTCGCGGTCACGGTGATTGAGGTCGCGTTGATCGTCACCCTCATGATCGCCGGCGGGCCGGAAACGGCTTCATTGGCGCGCGACACCGTCTTCGCCGCAGTCATGATCACGACCAACGGCATCATCGGTCTCTCGCTGCTCCTGGGTGCGATCCGCTACAGGATGACGTTGTTCAACGCCGAGGGCAGCGGCGCTGCCCTGGCAACCGTCGCCACGCTGGCCACGCTGAGCATGGTGGTGCCCACGTTCACCACGACTCAGCCCGGTCCGGAGTTCTCCCCCGGGCAACTGTTGTTCGCCGCGATCGCCTCGCTGGCGCTGTACGGGATGTTCGTGCTCACCCAGACCGTGCGCCACCGTGACTTCTTCCTCCCGGTCACCCCAGATGGTGTTGCCGTCGAGGTCGAGACCCACGCCGCTCCGCCGACCGGGCGGGCGACGGCGGCGAGCCTGGGGCTGCTGGTGGTGGCGCTCGTCGCTGTCGTCGGGCTCGCGAAGGCGAAGTCCCCGGCGATCGAAGCCGCCATTGAGGCCGCGGGCTTACCGCCCTCCTTCGTCGGTGTCGTGATCGCCCTGCTGGTCCTGCTCCCGGAGACCCTCGCCGCCGGGCGGGCCGCCCTCCGGCACCGGATCCAGATCAGCCTCAACCTCGGTTATGGGTCGGCGATGGCGAGCATCGGGCTGACCATCCCCGCGATCACGCTCGCCTCAGCGTGGCTGGAGGGGCCGCTGCTGCTCGGCCTCGGCTCCACACAGATCGTGCTGCTCGCGCTGACGGTACTGGTCAGTGTCCTCACCGTGGTCCCGGGTCGGGCCACCCGATTGCAGGGCGGCGTTCACCTCGTCCTGCTCACCGCGTTCCTGTTCCTCGCCATCAGCCCCTGAACTCGCGGGAGTGGGAGAGCCTCCTGCACTATACGACGGCGCCGCCGCCACGCCGTGGTGCGACTGGGCGGCGAGGAGGGGGCGGTGTCGACGGCCAGCGGGCCTCCAGCTCGATCGCGAGCGGCGCGGCCACGCTGACCGTCGAGATCGTGCCGACCATGATCCCTATGAGCAGGGCGAGCGCGAAGTCGGCGAGAGTGTCACCGCCCAGGGCGAGCAGCGCAGCGAGGATCACGATGGTCGACAGCCCGGTGTTGACCGTGCGCGGCAGGGTAGCCAGCACGGCACGGCCGACCACCTGGTGGAAGGGTGCGCGCTGCGTCCCCGCCGGTCGGCTGGCCCGGGCCTCCCGGATCCGGTCGAACACCACGACCGAGTCGTTGACCGTGTAGCCGATGACTGTGAGCAGCGCGGCGAGGAACACCCCGTCCATCGGTCTGCCGAGCCAAGCGAACGATCCGCCGACGACGGCCAGGTTGGCGGCGAGAGCGGCGACCGCCCCCGCGCTGAACGTCCACCGGAACCGCACGGCCAGGTAGACCAGCTGCGCGGCCAGCGCCACCCCCAGTGCGATCAGGGCGCCCCGGCGCAGCTCGGCGCCGAGCGTGGGTCCGATGAGCTCATCGCGCAGCAACTCCGCGCCACCCGCGGCGCCCGCGATCGCATCGCGGATCACCACCGCCTCCGTATCGGTCAGCTCGCCTGCCCGGACCGTGATGCCGCCCTCGCCGGAGCCCTGCACGACCACGCGGGGGAACCCGGCGTTGGCGACGGCCGCCCGGGCGGCCTCCGGGTCCAGTAGCCGTGCTGTCGTGTACTCGATCAGCCGGCCACCGGTGAACTCGACGCCGAAGTCCAGCCCGCGCACGGCAATCCCGGCCAGCGCCACCAGCACGACCCCGGCCGAGGCCGTCAGCCAGCGGCGGCGCCGGCGTAGCAGGTCCGCGTTCGCGGCCTCGAGCCTGCGGCGCACCGGCCCGATCGACGCGATGCCCGACACCTGCGGTCGGCGCCGGACCGGCCCGCGACGCACCACCCACTCGGTGATCGCACGGGACAGCACGAGCGCGGAGAACAGCGAGACCAGCACGCCGATGGTGAGCGTCACCCCGAATCCGCGCACCGGACCCGACGCCAGCCCGAACAGCAACGCGGCCGCGAGAAGCGTGGTAACCCCGGAGTCCAGGATCGCCGGCAGCGCTGCACGGAAGCCCTTGTCCATGGCCCGCTCGAGCCGCCCCGGGTAGCGCGCGTACTCCTCCCGGGCGCGCTCGGCGACCAGCACGTTCGCGTCGACCGCCATCCCGATCGCCAGCGCGAAACCGGCGAGGCCCGGCAGCGTCAGCGTCGCCCCGAGCCCTGTGAGGGCAGCGTAGGACACCAACGCGTACCCCCCGAGGCCGAGGATGGCGGCCAGCCCGACCAAGCGGTAGGCCGCCATCAGGAATACCCCGGTGAACGCCATGCCGATCACCGCAGCCTCGGCGCTAGCCGCGATCGCGTCCGCGCCCAGCGTCGGGCCCACGGTGCGTTGCTCGATGATCTCCACCGGCACCGGCAGCGCGCCACCCTCGATCAGCACCGCGAGGTCACGCGCCTCCTCCTGGCTAAACTGGCCGCTGATCTCCGTGGAACCGCCTACGATGCCGACCCCGCAGCCGATCGACGGGTCGAGCTGCGGGGAAGAGATCACCCGATCGTCGAGGACGATCGCGATGCGCCGCGCCGGGTCTCCGGGCGCCGCGCACGCGGCCTGCGCGGTGAGCTGACGCCACGAGCCGGCCTCGGCGAACTTCACCGCCACCACGGAACCGATTCCGCCCTGCGCGGCTTGCGCCCGCGCTCCCGAGACGTCGTCGCCCGCGATCGCCGCGGGCCCCAGCAGCAGCGGGACACCTGTCTCGTCAGGCAGTGACCGCTCGCCGGCACCCGACACGTCACCAACGCCGAGGACGGGATGGATGGTGAGCTGGGCGGTTCGGCCAAGGACCTCGGCAGCCTCGGCCGGGTCCTGCAGACCGGGCAGCTCCACGATGATCCGCTGCTCGCCCGAACGGGTCAGCGCCGGTTCGGCGACGCCCAAGGCGTCGACCCGCTCACGCAGCACCTCCAGGACGCGGTCGGTAGCGGCGGCATCGGCGGTAACGGTCGCAGTGTCCTGGGTCTGCAGCACGATCTGCGTCCCACCGCGCAGGTCGAGTCCAAGGCGGGGGCTCTGGGTCAGGGCGACCCATCCGGACAACAGCAGCAGGGCGAGCGCCAGAAAGGCGCGCACCACGGGAGCGCGGGTCACGGGGATCCTCGGGGACACAGCCGCCGCAGGGCGGCCGGAACGGGTGAGTGCAGTCAGGCCGCAGAGACCGGAGGAGCACGCACCGCCCACGTGGAGCGACCCGCCGCGCGGCATGTGCCGCAGAACCTGTCGGGATCCACGTGATCTGCAAGGGCCGCCGGGATGGTCCCGGTGATCGGGGGCACGGCGACGGACCGCCCCGGCGTGGGCTGCGCCGGATGACTGGGCCGGGCGATCACGTGACCGTGCGTCAGATGGACGGCCCGCTCTGCGCGCCCCGCAGGCGCGTCATCCCCCCCGGCGCCATTCGTGGAAGCCGGGATCAGGATGATCCCCAGCACCACCAGCAGGCCAACAGCGAGGGACAAGGCGGCACGCGCCAAAGCCCTTCGCTGCACGACACACCACCTCGGCTCGCCCGGACTGCTCCCGACCCTACCGGGCCTGCTCGGCGGGCGCTGCGATGGAACCCGGCCCATAATCAAGGAGGCACCGGCCCGTCGTCGGGCACCGCTCCGGCCTTCTCGACCTGCTCAGGCAGCAGGGGGGAGATCGCCAGGTCCTGAATCAGCGTATCCGGGAGGGCGGCATGCACCGCTCGAACGCCGGGTCGGGCGGCCACCACCCGTAGTGCGTCGCCGTCGCCGAAGACCAGCAAGGCGACCACACAGGCGCAGCCGGTACGCAGCTGCGCGGCCTCCGCAGCGGCGAGGGCCGCGGCTCGCCCGCGCTGCTGGGAGGCAACGGCGGCGCGATCCTGCGCCGCGGATCGTAGCGCCTCGGTGAGCTCGGCCACTGGCCGTTGCCCCGGCAGGTCTCGAGTGATCAACGCAGTCTGGATCCGCGGTAGCGGTACCCGGATGATCACTTTGGAGAGCCGGACGCCCCGCGTCAGTTCGGTCGCGGGCGCGGGCGTGAGGTAACCCTCCAGCTGTACCAGTGCCCAGTGTGGCGAGCTCCCCACGGTCAGCGATGCAGCGGCCCGCCGCAAGTAGGCGGCGACCGGCTCGCTCGGTTCGGGACCGAGCCGCTGCACGCCGATCACCGGCACCTCGTCACGTTGCCCGGCCGCCCAGATCGTCAGGCCGAACACGACGACCAGCACGGCCAGCACCACCCAGCGGGCTCGTGGTGGCATTGATTACGCCTGCGCTGCCAGTACGTCCAGGGCATGGCGTAGGTCGTCCGGGTCTGGGCTGCTGAATTCCGCCCAGTGGCCGTCAGCGGGATGCGGGAAGCCCAACCGCGCGGCGTGTAGCCACTGCCGCTCCAACCCGAGCCGCTGGGCCAGAGCGGGATCAGCGCCGTAGGTGAGGTCACCGCAGCAGGGGTGGCGCAGCGCGGCGAAATGAACCCGGATCTGGTGAGTGCGGCCGGTCTCCAGCGTGACATCACACAGCGACGCGGCAGGGAAGGCCTCGATCACCTCGTAGTGGGTGACCGACGGCTTGCCGCCGGCGACGACCGCGAAGCGCCAGTCGTGCTTGGGGTGCCGGTCGATCGGGGCGTCGATGGTGCCTCGGGTGGGATCCGGGTGGCCCTGCACCAGCGCCCGGTAGTGCTTGGCGACGGTGCGATCCCGGAATGCCCGTTTCAGCGCCGAGTAACCCCGCTCCGACTTGGCGACCGCCATCACGCCGCTGGTGCCCACGTCGAGCCGGTGCACGACGCCGTGGCGCTCGTCAGCACCCGAGGTAGCCACCTGGATGCCGGCCGCAGCGAGACCTCCCAGCACAGTAGGACCACTCCAGCCCGGGCTGGGATGGGCGGCCACGCCGACCGGTTTGTCCACCACGACCACGTCGGCGTCATCGTGCAGCACACGCAGTCCGGCCACCGGCTCAGCGGTGATCAGTGCTGGCTGCTGCGGGTTCTGCAGGGTTATTTCCAGCCACGCGCCGGCGGCCAGCCGGTCGGACTTGCCCGCCGGATTGCCGTTGAGGAGCACCGCGCTGGCCTCGGTCAGGCCGGCCACCACCGCGCGAGACAACCCCAGCAGCCGGGCCAGCCCCGCGTCCACCCGCATCCCGTCGAGGCCATCGGGCACCGGCAATGTCCGAATCTCGCTCATTCTGGGCCTCCCGGGCGCCGGGAGGTGCGCGTGCCATCGAAGTCTCGGCCCGAAGCTGCGAGTAAAACCATCGCCAGGCCACCGCACACGATGGCCGAGTCCGCCAGGTTGAACACCGGCCACACGCTCCCATCCGGCGCGAACAACGACAGGAAGTCCACCACGTGCCCGCGCAGCGGACCGGGAGCGCGGAACAGCCGATCCACCAGGTTTCCCAGCGCACCTCCCAGCACCAGGCCAAGCCCGAAGGCCCAACCGGCGCTGCGCAGCCGGGGCGCCAGCCGGATGATCACGACCACCACACCTAAAGCGATCAGCGACAGCAGCCAGGTCAACCCGGTCGCCATCGAGAATGCGGCACCCGAGTTGCGGTAGACCACGAGATACAGCCCGCCACCCAGCAGTTTCACCGGTGGATGGCCCTCCAACGCGATCACAGCGATGACCTTGCTCAGCACGTCCAGCAGGAGCGCGACACCGGCGGTAGCGGCCAGTAAGCCCCTCCGGCGTCCTCCCGGCGGCGCCTCGGAGATCTGCTGGCCGCCGGCGTGGGCTCCCTCGGCGTGCTGCGATGGATTCATCTCCCCATTGTGACCAATCATCCCGCTGGCCTTCAGACGCCGGTCTCTCCGCGCCACCGGGCCAACCGGCCCGCCCGGTGCACCGCCCGGATCCGCTGCTCAGCGGTGACCCGGTTGGCCGCTGTGGTGACGACCAGCAGTTGATCGCCCTCCTGCAGCCGGGTGGTCGGCTGCGGAGTGAACGCCTCCCCGTTGCGCACGACCAGGCTGATCACCGTGCCAATGGGTAGCCTCAGTTCCGAGAGATACACGCCGTGCAGCCGGGAAGGTCTGGGCACCTTGATCTGGAGCAATTGGGCGTCCATCTCGTCCAGTGCCGCGGAATCGACCTGCATCTCCTGGCTCTGCTCGGGCTGGGTGAGCCCTAGCCATCGCACGACCAACGGCAGCGTGATGCCCTGCACCACCGTGAGCAGAACGACCAGCACGAACACCACATCCACCAACTGCTGGGCCCCGGGGAATCCCCTGGTGAGCGCGATCAGCGCGAGCACGATGGGCACCGCACCCCGCAGCCCCGACCAAGACAGGAAGGTCTGCTCGCGCCAGGACACCCGCAACGGTGTCAGCGCGAGCACCACCGACAGCGGGCGCGCGAGCACGACCAGCACCGCCCCAGCGACCAGGGCGGGGATCACCACACCAGGCAGTCGAGCCGGTGAGGCATACAGACCCAGCAGCACGAACAGGGCGATCTGGGCGAGCCAGCCCAAACCCTCGGCGAAGGACAGGGTGTCACCACGGTGCGGCAAGTGCGCATTGCCGAGCACCAGCCCGGCCAGGTAGGTCGCCAGGAAACCTGAGGCGTGCAGGCCTTGCCCGGTCGCGAAGGCAAGCACGCAGACCGCGATGGTCGCCAGTGGGTAAAGACCGGTCGCGGGAAGTGCGGCGCGCCGCAGCGTCCACGCCCCCGCGTAACCCAGCGCTGCGCCCACCACTGCGCCGACGAGCAATTCGTAGCCAACCAGCAGCGGCGTCCACCAGCGCACCGGGTCTCCGGCCGCGAGCAACACCACTGCGATGTACACCGGCGCATCGTTGATGCCCGATTCCAGCTCGAGCGCGCCCGCCAGACGGGGAGACACCTTCAACGCCCGCAACACGCTGAACACCGCCGCCGCGTCCGTGGAGGACAGCACCGCGCCCCAGAGCAGCGCCGTGCGCCAGTCCAGACCGAGCAACAGGTGCAGCGCCCATCCGGTGACGCCGATGCTCACCGCGACCGCCCCGATGGCCAGCGCGATCCCCGGAGCCAGCGCAGGGCGGATCACCGACCAGCGAGTGGTCAGACCCCCTTCGGCCAGGATCAGTACCAGCCCGGCGATACCCAGTGCGGCGGTCAGCGGCGCGTCGGAGAACTGGATACCGAGGCCGGACTCACCGATCAGTAGTCCGATGGCCAGATAGACCAGCAGCGACGGCAGCCCCACCCGGGTGGAGATCCGTACCGCGAGAACAGCGAGGAGCAGCACCGCGGCCCCCGCCCCGAGCACGAACTCCACGCTGCTCACGCCCGGATTGTGCCGTGGTTTGGCAGGCTCAGTTCGCCGGGCTCAGGTGGACCAGGAGATCGTGATCAGATCCCGGTGGCGTGGACCCAGCCTCGCCACTGCCTCGGCGACCTCATCCCGGCGCTGCGGTGGTAGGCAAAGCCTGCGGAGGGAGAAGTCAAGCTCAGCGTCGGGATTGCGAGGCTGGGCGGGCCGGCTCCAGCGTTGGACCTCGGGGCGTATCCCCACTTCGGCGAACACCGCCAGCACGTCGTCGGCGGTTGCTGGTGCCGGCCGGTGTAACCCGTGAAACTGCAACCACAACGGGTCCAGCCACGCTCCTGGGTGTACGGCATGCAGCTCAACGACGACGCCGCGGCGTGCGGCGGCACCCAGCGCGAGGACGAAAGGCCCCAGCTCGACGGTGTTGTAGCCCACGTGGTGGCTGACCGCGACGTCGGCGACGCCGGCCTCCGGCGCGGAGTCCGGCCAAGGGCCATGCACGCTGCGGTGCGCCATGCCGCGCTCGGCGCAGGACCGCTCGAAGGCACGCAGCATGTCCGCCGCGTGATCCACACCGGTCAGGTGGGACACCTTCGGGGTCAGCGCAAGTCCGGCGGCCCCGGCGCCGCACCCGACGTCGAGCCCCGTCCCACCATCAGGTCCCAGCAACTCCAGCGCCGCACGACGCGAGGGAGTGTCTTCCGGGGCCGCCGGCGGCACGAAGCGGGCCGGGTCGTGCCGGCTCGGGTCCTGCGGAGCGGCGGCCCGGATCTCCGGCGGGATCGCCCGAGCCTCCAGCAGCTCGCGCCATCGGGCAGCGGCGCTGCCCGGGACGCCGGAGCGCGGTAACACGGCTAGACACCCGCAACCGCGACAGCGACGCGGACTGGGATGCCGTCGCCGACGACGCCGCCGAAGCCCTCCGGTGCCGGGGCATAGTCGACCCGCCGGGCGAGTACCTCGCCGGCGATGAACTGCTCGTGCTCCTTGGCCGCTGCCAGCACCGCGGGCGGTGCGTCGATGATGAGCACGATCCGGTCGGTGACATCGAGGCCGGCCTGTCGGCGGGCCTGCTGGACCACCCGCACCAGGTCCCGGGCGATACCCTCGGCGGCCAGTTCGGGTGTGATCTCGGTCAGCAGCACGACCAGCCCAGAGCCGGCCGGCAGGGCAGCGGTGTCGGCGGGGTCTGCGGCCACGAGCCGCTCGGAGTACTCCCCGTCCAGCAGCGGGATCCCGGCAGCGCTGAGGACCCCGTCCGGGCCGCGTTCCCAGTCCCCTTCCTTGACCGCCCGGATCACCTTCTGGGTGTCGCCGCCCAGCCGGGGCCCGCAGGCCCGGGCGTTGACGGTGAGCTCGAAACGGCCATAGGTGCTGACGTCCCCGGTGAGCTCGACGGTCTTGACGTTGACCTCGTCGCGGATCAGCTCGAGCAATGGCGCCAGCGTATGGGCGTCCGGTGCGGCGACGATGAGCGCAGCCAGCGGCTGGCGGACCCGCAGTCCGCGCGCCTTGCGCAGCGACAGCGCGGTGGACACCACTTGGCGTACCCGGTCCATCCCCGCCACCAGTTCGCGATCTTGCGGCAGGCTGGTCGGATCGGGCCAGTCGGTCAGGTGGACTGAGCGCTGCCCGGTCAGGCCGCGCCAGATCGCCTCGGTGCTCAGCGGCAGCAGCGGGGCAGCCAGCCGGCAGGTCAGCTCGAGCACGGTGTGCAGGGTGTCGATGGCGTCCTGCTCGCCGGCCCAGAAGCGGTCCCGGGACCGGCGCACGTACCAGTTGGTGAGCACGTCGCAAAAGCCCCGCACGCTGGCACATGCTCCAGCGATGTCGTAGCGGTCCATCCGCGCCGTGAGATCGACAGCCAGGTCGTGCAGCTTGGCCAGCACGTAGCGGTCCAGTACGTGGGCACTGCCGATGCCCCACTGCCCGTCAACGCCGGCGGCGTTGGCGTAAAGCGTCAGGAAATACCACGAGTTCCACAGCGGCAGCAGCGCTTGGCGGACCGCCTCTCTGATGCCCAGCTCGGTGACCACCAGGTTCCCGCCCCGCAGGATCGACGAGGACATCAGGAACCAGCGCATCGCATCCGAGCCGTCCCGGTCGAACACCTCGGTGACCTCGGGGTAGTTACCCTTGGACTTGGACATCTTCAGCCCGTCGTCGCCGAGCACGATGCCGTGGGCCAGGCAGGACCGGAATGCCGGCCGGTCGAACAGTGCGGTGGCCAGCACGTGCAGCGTGTAGAACCAGCCACGGGTCTGGCCGTTGTATTCGACGATGAAATCACCCGGATAGTGGTGCTCGAACCAGTCGACATTGTCGAACGGATAATGCACCTGAGCGAAGGGCATCGAGCCGGACTCGAACCAGCAGTCCAGCACCTCCGGCACCCGGCGCATGGTGGCGCGTCCAGTGGGATCGTCCGGGTTGGGCCGGGTCAGCTGGTCGACGAATGGGCGGTGCAGATCGGCCGGGCGCACCCCGAAGTCGCGTTCCAGCTCGTCGAGCGAGCCGTAGACGTCCACTCGCGGGTAGGCCGGATCGTCGCAGACCCAGACCGGCAGCGGCGAACCCCAGTACCGGTTGCGGGAGATGTTCCAGTCCCGGGCGCCTTCCAGCCAGCTGCCGAACTGCCCGTCCCCGACATGCTCCGGCACCCAGGTGATCTCCCGGTTGAGCTCGACCATCCGATCCCGGAACGTCGTCACAGCGACGAACCATGACGAGACCGCGCGCTGGATGAGTGGGGTGTTGCACCGCCAGCAGTGCGGGTAGGGGTGCTCGTAGCTCTCGTGGCGCAGCAGCACACCGTCGACATGCGGCGCACCGTCGCGTAGGTCCCGGACGATCACCCGGTTGGCATCGAAGACCTGCATCCCGGCATACGGGGCCACCTCGGAGGTGAACTGCCCAGCCGAGTCGACCGGGACTACCACCTCGATGCCGGCGGCGTCGGTGACGGCCTTATCCTCCTCGCCGAAGGCAGGAGCGATGTGCACCAGGCCGGTGCCCTCGTCGGTGGTGACGTAGTCGGCGGCGAGCACCTGGTGCGCGTTCGCTCGGCCGGTGAAGAAGTCGAACGGCGGCGTGTAGCGACGGCCGAGCAGTGCTGACCCGGTCATCCGCGCGACCACCTGTGGTTGGTCACCCAGTTCCCGAGCGTAGGCAGGTAGGCGATCTTCGGCGAGTAGGTAGCGCTCGCCGTCCACCTCGACGGTGACATATTCCAGCTCCGGATGCACCGCGATGGCCAGGTTCGAGGGCAGCGTCCACGGCGTGGTGGTCCATACCAGTGCCAGCTCGCCACTTTCCAGCCGGAGCCCGACGGTGACCGCGGGGTCCTGCCGGTTGCGGTAGACATCGTCCATCCGGGTTTCGGTGTTGGATAGCGGCGTCTCGCAGCGCCAGCAGTACCACAGCACCCGAAATCCCTGGTAGATCAGCCCCTTGTCCCAGAGCGTCTTGAACGCCCACAGGACGCTTTCCATGTAGGTGAGGTCGAGGGTCTTGTAGTCGTTGTCGAAGTCCACCCAGCGGGCTTGGCGGGTGACGTATTCGCGCCACTCCTGGGTGTAGCGCAGTACCGAGGTGCGGCAGGCAGCGTTGAACTCCGCCACGCCCATCTCTTCGATCTCGGACTTGTGCTTGATGCCCAGTTGGCGTTCCGCTTCGACCTCAGCGGGCAGACCGTGACAGTCCCAGCCGAACCGGCGCTCGACCCGGTGGCCGCGCATCGTCTGGTAGCGCGGCACCACGTCCTTGACGTAGCCGGTGAGCAGGTGGCCGTAGTGGGGAAGGCCATTGGCGAACGGCGGCCCGTCGTAGAAGACGAACTCGTTGGATCCGTTCTCACCGGCTGACCGCGCGGCTACCGACGCGGCGAAAGTCTGGTCGTCCTGCCAGTGCTGCAGGACAGACGCTTCAACCTCGGGAAAGCACGGCTGAGCAGCGACCGGTTGCTGACCGGCGATTTTGGGATAGACCATAGCGGCGTGTACTCCTGTGCAGGGCTCTGCACGGGGACGATCAACAGCTACGCTGCGGACCGCGGTACCACCCCGCTTGCCACCCGCATTGCGGGCAGCCTCTCATTGCCGGCGATAACGGGCCGGACCCGTCCGGTTCTACTGGAGACTCGCCAGTTTCGGACGTGTCTCGTTCTTCCGGAGGCTCCCCGGTGATGGCCGGATCGGTGCCTGTAGGTCCCAGGATACCTGGGATCAGCCAGCGAATTTCGCGGGGCTCAACTGGCGGGGCTCTCAACTACTTGGGGTGGTCGTCGCACGGGAGGCTCGGTGCTTGCGGGCGAGTGCGGTGTCCGGCCGGCACCGGCCACAGGGAGTGAAACCCAGCTCCCTCGCCTCGCGCACCGGCAACCGCTCGGCTTGCGCGTGGTCCGGCAACCGGCAGCGTGCGAGGTGATAGCGCGGGTTCTCGTCAACCACCAGCACCTCATCGGTGAGCTCGTACACCACCAGCAGGTCCGCGGCGTCGGTGTCCTCCTCCGCAGGCCGGCTCTCATCAGGCTGGCCCTCACCCACCTGAACCTCACTGCTCACGACCCCGCCAGCCTGAGCGGCCTCCTGGGCCGGGGAAACCGAGGCGGGCGCGCGCTGCACGTCGCCCGCCTCGGAATCAGTGATCGGTTCGTCCTCCAGGAGAACGGTCTCATCCTCGGGTGTGTCCTGACGTTTCAACCACGATCGCCGCCAGCGCCGGAGAATTATCGCCGCAGCCACCGCGCTGAGCCCGACCGAGCCCCACGCCAAACCCGTCCGACCCGGCTCGAGCGAGGCAATGAGCAAACCCACTGCTGCTAGCAGCAGCACCACCGTGAGGCGCACGCCCGTCGCGTTAGCTACCAGCTTCGGCACGCGCGCCAAACCCGGACGTCACGAAGCCCTGAGTGCGGACCGAATCTGCTGGCGCCGCTGAGGCACGACCGTCCAGCTCCCGGAGTTGTGACTCCAGGTAGGTCTTCAAACGGGTGCGGTACTCGCGTTCGAACGTGCGCAGTTCGTCGATCTTCTTCTCCAGGACACTCTTCTCCTGGCTGATCGAGCCGATGATCTCGGTGTGCTTGCGCGCAGCATCCCGCTCCAGCGAGGCGGCCTTCTCGCGCGACTGCCTATCCAGGGTCTCAACCCTGGTACGGGCATCATTGAGCATGGTCTCGGCCCGCGTCCTGGCCTCGTTCACCATGCCGTCGGCCTTCGCCCGCGCATCGGAGAGCAGCTGCTCGGACTTGGTCCGGGCCTCGCCCAGCATCCCGTCCGCTTCAGCCTTCGCCTCGCCGGTCAGCCGGTCAGCCATCTCCTGAGCCAGCCCCAAGACCTTGGCGGCTTGGACATGATGGTCACCGCCCGGGGAGGTCTGTTCCATCATCGGCGGTGGTACCGGGGCCATCACCGGACGCGGTGGCTCCAACGGGCGCAGGTTGCGTCCAGTGTCGACGACTGGCGCAGCGCGCAGCTGATGATCCAGCTGTTCAACCTGGTTGCGAAGATCATTGTTTTCCTCGATCAACCGAGCCAGCTCGGCCTCAACAAGGTCGAGGAAGGCGTCCACCTCGTCCTCGTTGTAGCCCCGCTTGCCGATCGGCGGCTTACTGAACGCGACGTTGTGAACGTCGGCGGGGGTCAACGGCATCGGATCACCTCACGCACTCCTCGACGACTATGCACCTGCTGGGCACATCACTTCACTGGGGCTCAACACCTCGGGGCGTCCGCCCCGAAGCCGGTGGTCACTACTACCTCGGATCCACCACTCGCATCAGTATGAACACTACGAGCAGAAGAACCATAATGGACAGGTCCAACCCAACACCGCCAATCCGGATGGGTTTGACCACCCGGCGCAGCGCCCGGACCGGCGGGTCCGTCATGGTATAGACCGACTCCAGAGCGATCGCTACCCCCCCGACCGGATGCCAGTTACGCGCGAACGAGCGAACGAGCTCCACCACTATACGCGCTGTGAGCAGCAGCCAGAAGAAGAACAACAGGTAGTACACGACGTACTGGACCACATCCACGGAGACACTCTGCCACCGGTGTCCAGGGGTTGGCGAGCCGGGGCCCCCCAGAGCGCGTCAGGCGAAGTAGCGACCTTCGGCGATCCGGCGCCTGTCCTCGGCGGAGACGTCGAGGTTGGGCGGCGAGAGCAGGAACACCTTATTGGTGACCTTGTCGATCGAACCGCGCAGCGCGAACGCCAGCCCGGCCGCGAAGTCGACGAGCCGCTTGGCGTCCCGGTCTTCCATCGCCGTCAAGTTCATGATCACCGGATTGCCCTCGCGGTAGCGTTCCCCGATCGGCCGGGCCTCGTTGTAGCTGTGCGGGTGCAACGTGACGATGCGGGCCAGTGGATGGGCCTCGTCGGACGTGAGCGGACCGCTTCGTGGTGCTTGCGTGAAGGGTTGGGGCGCGACCGGTTGGCGGACCGTTGGCCTGCTGTCGATGCGCGCCGCATCAGTGGTTGCCGTGTCGATGGCCAGCGAGCCGTGCACCGGTGCGTCGGCACCCCAGGGCTCGGTGGCCCACGACTCAGCCGCCCGAGATCCGAAGACACGATGGTCCGAGGAAGGGGAGCGGGCGGGGTGCACTCTGGGCGCCACATGTTGTCCAGCCGGGGCGGGGAAACTTTCGTCGTAGTTGTCGAAAGCCGCACGGTGGGGCCGACGTGTGACCGGTCGCTCGGCGGGGTTGTGACGCGCCTGGTACTCATAAGCCGGCTGGTTCGGGAGGTCGGCTCCCGAATTCGGGTAACCGGCGTGGTAGTCGGCGTAGTAGTCATCGAATTCCGCTGCTGCGTCGAACTCCCCGGCAGGAACCATGCCGAAGTAGGCCTTCAGCCTGTGCAGCGCGCTCATCGTCTCGCCTTCCTGTACCGAACCTCGACGCATCGCTCATCGAGCCCGGCTCGCTCTGCCACGCAGACCGTCGGACATGGTCAACAAGAGATTAACGGCCGTCCACCCAGTAACGCGGTTCCGACACGCACGCACGTCGAGCCGTGCGCGATGGCCTCCTCGAGATCACCGCTCATGCCGGCGGAAAGCTCGACTGCGCCGGGATGCGCCCGGCGCAGTCGCTGCGCAGCGTCACCGATCTTGGCGAAGGCTGCTCCGGGGTCTATCCCAAGCGGGGCGATCGCCATCACCCCGTCCAGGCGGAGGTGCGACGCCGCCGCCACCCGGTCTGCCAGCGCCTCAAGTTCCGGCAACGGGCAGCCGCCACGCACCGGGTTGCCGTCCAGACTGGCCTGGACGAGCACGCCAAGGGCAGCGCGGCGGCTCCCAGCCTCCCGCGCAGCGCAGGCCGCCCGGTCCAGGGCCTCAACCAATCGGGGCGAATCCACAGACTGCACCTGCGCTGCCCACTGGGCCACTGACCTGGCTTTGTTGCGCTGCACACGACCCACCATGTGCCAGCGCAGGTCCACCGCTGGACGCAGCGCAGCAACCGCAGCCACCTTGGGCGCGGCTTCAGAGTTGCGGGCCTCGGCAGCATCGAAGAGGCCAAGGTCGGTGAGCAGCGCGACGTCCTGCGCTAGGAAGGTCTTAGTAACGGGGAGCAGGCGCACCTCAGTGAGATCCCGGCCCGCGGCGGTGCATGCAGCCGCAATACGGTCGCGCACCTTCGCCAATGCCGCCGACAGCTCACCCCGGCGGCCGTTTACAGCCCGCTTCTCTGTCAGCCCCGTCACTCCTCGATCCACATTCCTCGAACCAGGCCAGTCACTCGTCGAACCAGGTTAGTGCGGCAAGCCGGCCGGTAACGTCGTCGCGGCGGTAGCTGTATAGCGCGGGATCCTCGATCGTGCACCTGGGGTCTACGCCGATCCGGGCCACTCCAGCGGCGCAAAGCTGGCGCCACAGTCCCGCCCGGAGATCCAGACCCGCGGTGCCCCAGCGAGTCCGGCAAGCGCTACCCGGCAAGCGGGACTCCACGTCTGCCTGCATCCGGTCGGGCACCTCATAGCACTGCCCACACGCCGACGGTCCGAGCAACGCCTCCACTCTCTCGATGCGTGCACCGAGGCGCCGCATCGCCTCCAGTGTGGCGGGAAGTACCCCGATCCCCGCCCCTGCCCGGCCCGCATGCACGGCCGCGACCCCCTTCCCGGCCGGGTCGGCGAGCAGCACCGGGACACAGTCAGCTACCAGCACCGCCACCGCGAGTCGGGGTTGCGTGGTCACCAACGCATCGCTGACCGGCACCGGCTGCAGCTGCGGACCCTCGACCACGCCGACGGTCCGACCGTGCACCTGTTCCATCCACGCCAGCTGGTGTGCCAGCAGGCCGATACCGGTGGCCAGCCGGTCCCGGTTGGCAGCCACCGCTGCGGGACGGTCACCGACGTGCGCACCCAGGTTGAACGAGTCGTACGGGGGCAGTGACACCCCGCCGCGTCGAGTCGTGACCACCCGCCTGATGCGGATGGTGCTCACCGCCTCATGAAGGGTGGGACATCCACGTCATCATCGTCATCGAAGTCCTCTGTTACCGGTACCGGTCGAGCCGATCTGCCCCCGCCGGTGGCAGGCTCCCAGGCGGCGGGATTGGGTACCGGCCGGCGGGGCGGGGCGGTCACCGACCGAGATCCGGTAGTCGCTCCCACCGTGGCGGACCCGGCAGCGGTAGGTCCCGCAGGAGACCGTGGCGGCCGGCTGGTCTGGCCGACCTGACCTGCCTGCCCGGTGGCTACCGTCCGGGCGGTCACCGGCTTGGGGTCCAACTTCTTATGTGAGGGCATACCGGAGTCGAAACCGGCGGCTATCACGGTGACCCGTACCTCGTCCCCCAGCGAATCGTCGATCACCGTGCCGAAGATGATGTTCGCTTCCGGGTGCGCGGACTCCTGCACCAGGGACGCGGCCTCATTGATCTCGAACAGGCCCAGGTCCGAGCCGCCGGCGATGGACAGCAGGACACCGTGCGCCCCCTCCATCGACGCCTCCAGCAACGGCGAGTTGATGGCCTTCTCCGCGGCCTGGACCGAGCGGCCTTCTCCCCTGGCGGACCCGATGCCCATCAGCGCGCTGCCGGCCCCGGACATCACACTTTTCACGTCGGCGAAGTCCAGGTTGATCAGGCCGGGGGTAGTGATGAGGTCGGTGATGCCCTGGACACCGGAGAGCAAGACCTCGTCCGCGGAGCGGAAGGCATCCATCAGGGTCACGTTGATGTCGCCGAGCTGCAGCAACCGATCGTTGGGGATCACGATCAGGGTGTCGCACTCGTTGCGCAGCTCGGCGATACCGTCCTCGGCCTGATTGGCTCGCCGCTTGCCCTCAAAGGTGAAGGGCCTGGTGACTACGCCGATCGTGAGAGCACCGAGCTTACGGGCGATGTTGGCTACCACCGGCGCACCGCCGGTGCCCGTGCCGCCACCTTCACCGGCGGTGACGAACACCATGTCAGCCCCTTTGAGCACCTCCTCTATCTCCGCGCGGTGGTCCTCGGCAGCCTTGCGGCCCACCTCGGGGTCTGCTCCCGCCCCGAGCCCACGAGTGAGCTCCCGCCCGATGTCGAGCTTGACGTCGGCGTCCGACATCAGCAGCGCCTGGGCATCGGTGTTCACCGCGATGAACTCAACGCCGTTGAGCCCGACCTCGATCATGCGGTTGACCGCGTTGACGCCGCCGCCGCCGATTCCGGCGACCTTGATAACAGCGAGGTAGTTGTGCGCGGGCGTCATCTGTGGGCGCCTTTGCTGTCTGTGCCGCCTAATCCATCGCTAACCCACACAGTGCGGCCTTCCTCGTCGCTGCCGGCACCCCGCCGATTTCCCGACAACCCCGACTCCCCTCGGCGTGGCAGAACCCTCAACCTCATCTGGAGGATTAGAGTTATCTCAGCTCTGTCTCCTCGGCGACGGTAGGCACCGGCGCCAGCAGGGTCCAGCAGGCACGCCGAGCGGGCCGGCGATCCGGCGTCGCGAGTGTATGCGGCGGCTGTATTCGACGACGACGGGTCATGGCGGCTCCGTATACGGACGCGTGCTGTGGGGACTGAGTCAACTGGGGTCGGAGCGCGCCGGGCGGTCGCAACCGGAACGTCGATGGTGCAGTTCGCCTGTGTTGGTGTCGGCGGCCTGCCAGGAGTCGCCGATGACTCCGGCTGCGATAACGAGGCGACCCTACCGTCAGGGGTGGAGGGGTTGCTTGTCGACGTCGTCGCCGACGGCTTTGTCCTCTACTGCTGCGGACCCCGCGCCCTGCCGACTGCCCTGG
>CAXUFG010000096.1:0-18907 GCA_964250265.1 uncultured Pseudonocardiaceae bacterium
CGCCCGCCAGATCGATGCCGTCGAGCGCCGCGAACACGCCGTCGACATCGGTGTAGATCTCGCACACGTCCGCCCTCAGCGCGGCAGCGAGCGCGACCGCGGTGACATCGGAACCACCGCGACCCAACGTCGTGACGTCCTTGGTGTCCTGAGCCACTCCCTGAAACCCAGCCACCAGCGCCACGGCGTCCTGATCCAACGCCCTACGTACCCTGCTCGGTGTCACATCGATGATTCGAGCCCGGCCATGGACTGCGGTCGTGATCACTCCGGCCTGTGAGCCGGTGAATGAGCGTGCATCTACGCCCAGATCATGCACCGCCATCGCGACCAGCGCGTTGGAGATTCGCTCACCCGCGGTGAGCAGCATGTCAAGCTCACGCTGATGTGGTTGAGCAGCCACCTGAGCGGCGAGGTCGAGCAGCTCATCGGAGGTATCGCCCATCGCGGATACCACCACGACGACCTCGTTACCGCCATTGCGCGTCTCGACGATCCGTGCGGCGACCTTTTTGATCCGTTCGGCACTGTCCACCGATGAGCCGCCGTACTTCTGAACGACGAGCGCCACGCCGACCTCCGGTGTCGAGACGTCTGATGCACCGCCGTAGCTGGGACGTCGTTACCGATCATAGGTGGCACCATCCGCAAACCATTGTGTTGCTACCCACAAGGGAAAACACGTGGATACCAACAAAACGGACCGTGCCCCTGACGATCAGGGCACGGTCCGTGGAGTCTCGGTTGCCTACGCGGTAGAGGTTTGCCTACTGCCCAACGACGTGAGCAGCCCACTACCAAAGATCAGTGGCACCAGGCCGCTGACCAGGTGCAGGTAGTTGTCCCCGCCCGTAGTGGGGATGTTCAGCAACGGGAGGTAGCCGAGGAAGCCCAGCACGGTGGCCAAGATGTAGACGCCGCCGATGGCGATGTTCAGACCCTCAACGCCAGCAGTGGTGAGCGCAAACGCCCCGATCATCCACAACCCGCCAACCGCGAAATGCACGATGTTGTGGTAGGGGTTCACCGCGAAGAGCCCGAAAACCGCCTTGTCCGTCACCTCGGTGACGTTGGCGAAGCCGGTGGTCAAGAACCCAAGGAACCCAGCGACCAAGTAGACACTACCCATGATCATGGCAGTGTTATGCGCGAGCCCTCTGGGCCTTCCCCTGCTCTGAATCTTGATTCCAAACTTGTCCTCTGGACTAGCTAACGACATGTCCGTCCCCTTCCACTCGACGTCGACTCCGCTCGACGTCGACGACTCAACGGCGAGGTGCGCGATCCTGCGCCGCGCCACCACCTCAGGTCCCTAGTACGAACTTCGGCTTGCGGCAGCCCACGGTTCACCCCCTGGCCATCGGACCACCCTATCGGATGCCGAGATCGACCAGCAGGTGGGTCGGCGTCCGCCCGACCGAGAGTCGTATACCACGATACCGACCCGGGGTGGCCGATCGATGGTGACACGACGCTAGTAACCTGCTGCCCTCCGTGACGGGAGACTCTGCGAATGGCATGCTGAACGACGATCCATTGTTCACGCACAGTAAGCGAGAGCTTACGCTCTGATGGATGGAAGTGGGCACCATGACAAGCGTGTTGGATGCGGTGCGCAAGAGACGCGTGTTGGTCATCGCCGTCGGGGCGGTGCTAGCGGTCGGGCTCGGAACATCCGCAGCTATCTGGGGGCCCGAGCTCTTCGCTTCGAGCCTTCCGGGAAAAGCGACAAATACGGCTAATTCCTCAAGTACCGCGAATGCCACGGACAAGGCGGCGAATGCCCCGGCGGATGCCCCGGCGAAGGCCTTGCCGGCTGGCTTCAGCCAGTTCCGTAGTGATCACGCGGGCTTCGAGCTCGGTTACCCCTCCAACTGGACCAAGCTGAACCCGAAGGATCCTCAGGTCCTGCTGCTCCTGGCGCAGGGAACCCAGGACTCCATGCTGGTACGGGAGAGCGAACTTCCAGAGCCGGTAGGACCCCAACAGCTTGCGACTGCCCGTCAGGTGACGGACAAGCTCGTGACCGCCAACAAGTCCGTTCAGATGATCACTGAACCGAAACAGATCGAACTCGGCGGATTGCCCGGTTTCTTCTACTTTTATTCCTTCAAGGACGCCACCAGCGGCCAGGAGGGCGCGCACTCGCATTTCTTCCTGTTCAACGGCAAAACCATGATCAGTATGGTGTTCCAGACCCTGCCCAGGGAACGTTTCGCCTCCACCGCCCCGACCTTCGACAAGGTCGCGGGCTCGTTCCACGCACTGAAGAAGTAACGCTCCCGCCGCTCCGCGGGACGGAATGATCTGCTGTCGCCGAGTTCGACCTCAGGGTCGTGCGGATGCTGTCGAACTCGGCGACATGAGCTGCTCCTTCTCCGGCCGGCTCATGTTCTGCGACGCTACAAGATCGCGGCGGGCCGGTAGAGGGCAGCGTCTGGGTGCCGGGTCACCACCGCCTCGACCTGGGCGAGGACCGCTGCCACCTGCTCGGCGGCGGCCCCGGTGAACGGGAGCCGATCGGCGAGCAGGGCGTCCAGATCGGCGCGGTGCAGCGGAAGCCTGCTGTCGTCGGCCAACCGGTCGAGCAAGTCGTTGCCGGCACCTTTCTCCCGCATCGCGACGGCGACCGCGACCGCGTGCTCCCTGATCACCGCGTGCGCGCTCTCCCGTCCCATGCCGGCACGCACCGCGGCGAGGAGGATCTTCGTGGTGGCCAGGAACGGCAGGTAGCGCTCCACTTCCCGGTCGATCACCGCGGGGTAAGCGCCGAACTCGTCGAGCACCGTGAGGAAGGTCTCGACCAACCCGTCGAAGGCGAAGAACGCGTCCGGCAGGGCGACCCGGCGCACCACCGAGTCGGACACATCGCCCTCGTTCCACTGGGAGCCGGCCAGCTCGGCGACCATCGAGGCATATCCACGCAGCACTACAACCAGACCGTTGACGCGCTCGCAGGAGCGGGTGTTCATCTTGTGCGGCATAGCGCTGGACCCCACCTGTCCGGGCTGGAACCCTTCGGTCACCAGTTCGTGGCCTGCCATCAGCCGGATCGTGGTCGCCAGTGACGACGGCGCCGCGGCCAGTTGCACCAGGCTGCCGAGCACCTCGTGGTCCAGGGACCGGGGATAGACCTGCCCGACGCTGGTCAGGACCCGGCCGAAGCCCAGATGCTCGGCCACTCGCTGCTCGAGGGCCGCCAGCGCGCAGTGATCACCACCGAGAAGGTCCAGCGCGTCCTGGGCAGTGCCCATCGGGCCCTTGATCCCTCGGAGCGGGTAGCGCACTAGTAGCTCCTCAAGCCGGGCGAAGGCCACCAGGAGCTCGTCGGCCGCGCTGGCGAACCGCTTGCCCAGCGTGGTCGCCTGGGCCGCGACGTTGTGGCTGCGCCCGGCCATCACCAGCTCGGTGTAATCAGCGGCGCGGGCCGCCAGCCGGGCGAGCAGGGCGACGCAGCGGTCCCGCACATGTTCCAGCGAACAGCGGATCTGTAACTGCTCTACGTTCTCTGTGACGTCCCTCGACGTCAGCCCTTTGTGGATCTCCTGATGACCGGCCAGCGCGTTGAACTCCTCTATGCGCGCCTTGACGTCATGGCGGCTTGCCCGCTCGCGAGCGGCGATGGACTCCAGGTCCACCGCGGCTACCACCCGCTGGTAATCCTCGAGCACCTGCCGCTCGACTGGCAGACCCAGATCGGCCTGGGCGTGTAATACCGCCAGCCACAGTCGGCGCTCGAGCACGACCTTGTGCTCGGGCGACCACAGCTGGACCAGCTCACCGGAGGCGTACCGCGCCGCCAGCACGTCGGGGATCACCAAGGCAGCCTACGGCTGCCCGATCCCCGGCGTGTCGGGCTCCTGTCCGGTGTGTCGGGCTGTGGTGGGCGCCGAATATGTATCTCACCGGGACCGGCAGCACTCAGTCCAGTGCCGGTTCGCCGCTGGCGGGACGGGATCGGTGATGCTAGGCGCCCACTCATGAGGAGTCGGACATGGATGTTAAGACGGATACGTTGCTGGCAGTCCGAGCCGGCCGGTTGTTCGACGGGGAGCGGAGATGCGGGCCGAGCACCATTCTGATCGCCGGGGGTCGGATCGTCGACATCGACTCCACCGTCGCTGAGCCCCCGGTGGGCGCCCAGCTGATCGACCTGGATCCCGACGTCTGCCTGCTCCCCGGGCTCATCGACGCGCACGTCCACCTCGCCTTCGACGCCAGCGCCGATGTCGTGGCCGGGCTCGGCGCGCTCGACGACGGGCAGCTGCTGGCGCAGATGGCACAGGCAGCGCACCGGATGGTGCGGGCGGGCATCACCACCGTTCGAGACCTGGGCGATCGCAGCTTCCTGGCGTTGGCGTTGCGCGAGCAGCTCCAGGCCTGGGTCGAACTGGGACCGGAGATCGTCGCGTCCGGGCCGCCGATCACCACCAGCGGTGGCCACTGCCATTTCCTCGGTGGCGTGGCCGACGGCCCGCAGGAGCTCCGAGCCGCGGTGCACGAGCGCGCGGAGCGCGGCTGTGAAGTGGTGAAGGTGATGGTCAGCGGCGGCCAGCTCACACCGGGCAGCAAGCCTTATGAGTCACAGTACGAGCTGGCCGATCTGCGCCTGATCGTGGCAGAAGCCCATCGCCTCGGGTTACGCACCGCGGCGCACGTGCACTGCCCGCGCGCTGTCGCCGATGCCGTCACGGCGGGCTTCGACACCCTCGAGCACGTCACGTTCTTCACCCCGGACGGCGTGGCCGCCGACCCCGCGACCATGGCGGCGATCATCGAGTCGCAGGTCGTGGTGAGCGCCACGGTCGGCATGGTGCCCGGTATGGGGGAACCGCCGCCGCCCATCGTCCGCCGTCTCGCAGCCATCAAAGAGAACCTGGCTCAGCTGCATCGTAAGGGTGCCCGCATTGTCCCAGGCACCGACGCAGGGCTCGCCCCACTCAAGCCGCACGATGTGCTGCCCTATGGGACCGCCGAACTCACCGAACTCGGGATGACCAACCTCGAGGCGCTGCGTGCGGCCACCTCGGTTGCCGCGGACGCCTGCGGTCTCACCGGCAGCAAGGGCCGGCTGATCCCGGGGGCCGATGCCGATCTGCTCGCGGTCACCGGCGACCCGCTCGTCGACATCCGGGCAGTCCACGACGTCGTCGCGGTGTTTCGCGCCGGTTGCCGGGTGCGCTGATCGCCGAGGATGGTCTTGGGTCCACATCTGCGACAGGAGATCCTATGGTCGTCGCAAGGCAGGTCGAGGCGGTACAACGGGCTTTAGGTTCCTTCTTCGAGGTAGTGACGCAGTCACGTGGTGAGCAACCGGTGATTGCCGACTTCCTGGCAGGCAACCCGCAGGAGCCGACGCTGCCCGGCTTCGTCGAAGCGCTACAGCGTTGGAGCGTTCCCAGCTCGACCGACTCGTTCGCCTACCGTCCGATGCACGAGCCCGCACGCCAAGCGGCAGCGGCGTCACTGACCGCCGAGTTGGGTATGGACTTCGCCACCGAGGATGTGTTCCTCACCCGCGGTGCCAGCGGAGCCATCGCACTCGCGCTGAGCACCGTGGTCGACCCCGGGGACGAAGTCGTCTTCTTGAGCCCACCGTGGTTCTTCTACGAGGCCATGATCCTCGCCTGTGGCGCCACGCCGGTCCGCGTCCGGCTCGAACCGCCGGCCTTCGACCTGGACGTCGACGCCATCGTCGCGGCGCTGGGGCCACGGACCCGAGCCGTCATCGTCAACACCCCGCACAACCCCACGGGACGGATCTACCCGGCGGCCACCCTGGAGCGCCTGGCGGAGGGGCTGGCCGAGGCGGGGCGACGGTACGGCCATCCGATTTGGGTGGTTTCCGACGAAGCGTACAGCCGCATCCTCTTCGACGGTCGCAGCTTTCCCAGCCCCGGCCTGTTCCACCCGTATTCGATGCTCGCCCACACCTACAGCAAGAGCGCCCTGGCGCCGGGCCAACGGCTCGGCTTCCTCGCGCTTGCACCTGGCCTACCCGAGGCCGAGATCATGCGCAGAGCGTTGCTCAGCGTCGGCATCCTGATGACGCCGGATGCGGTGATGCAGTTCGCCCTGCCCGACATCGACGGGCTGCTCATCGACGTCCCCGCCATCGAACGCCGTCGTGACCTCATGGTGGCGGCATTACGGGAGCAGGGCTATGCGGTGGAGATACCGGAGGGGACCTTCTACCTGTTGCCGAGGGCTCCACTGGCCGATGACCGTGCCTTCTGCGCGCATCTGGCTGATCAGGGGGTGCTCGTTCTCCCTGGTCATGTGGTGGAGCTGCCGGGCTACTTCCGCATCTCGTTGACCGCGAACGACGAGATGGTGCAACGGTCGCTACCGATCTTCGCGCGCGCCATCCAGGGTCGCCACGACGGCTAATCCCAGCCGTCGAGAGGGGAGTGACGCATGCGCATGGTCGAGACACTGCTCGCGGTGCGCGCCAGCCGGTTGTTCGACGGGGACCGGTGCTTCGGCCCGAGCACGGTACTGATCGGTGGCGGCCGGATCGTCGACGTCGACACCACCGGCGCAGCACCTCCGCCGCACGCTGAGCTGCTCGAGCTGGGTCGTGATGTCTGCCTGCTCCCCGGGCTCATCGACGCGCACGTCCACCTGGCCTTCGATGCCAGCGCCGATGTCGTGGCCAGGCTCGACGCCGTCGATGACGGGCAGCTGCTGGCTCAGATGGCGCAAGCCGCCGGTCAGGCGTTGCGGGCCGGCATCACCACCGTGCGGGACCTGGGCGACCGCAGCTTCCTGGCGCTGAGGTTGCGCGAGCAGCTCGACGCGTGGGGTGATCCGGGACCTCAGATCATCGCCTCCGGCCCACCGATCACCATCCACGGTGGTCATTGCCATTTCCTTGGTGGAGCGGCCACCGGAGCCCACGAGCTACGCGCCGCGGTTCGCGAGCGGGCCGAGCGCGGCTGTGAGGTCGTCAAGGTGATGGTCAGCGGTGGGCACCTCACGCCGGGCAGCGCTGCCCATGAGTCGCAGTACGGCCTGGCCGATCTGCGCCTGATCGTGGCCGAGGCGCACCGCCTCGGGCTGAGCACCGCGGCGCACGTGCACGGGCCGCGATCGGTCGCCGACGCTGTCCGGGCAGGCTTCGACACGCTCGAGCACGTCACGTTCGTCACCGAGGAGGGCGTGAGCGCCGACCCGGCGACCATTGCCGCCATTGTTGAATCGGGAGCTGTGGTGAGCGCGACGGTCGGCGAGGTGCCCGGCGTAGGAGATCTGCCGATCGCCCTCGCCAGCCGTCTCGAAATCGTGATCGAAAGCTGGGCTCGGCTGCATCGCAACGGGGCACGCATCGTTCCGGGCACCGACGCCGGGATACGCCGCTCCAAGCCCCACGATGTGCTGCCCTACGGGCTCGCCGCGCTCAGCGGGCTGGGGATGACCAACCTCGAGGCGCTGCGCGCCGCCACCACGGTCGCGGCAGGCGCGTGCGGGCTCACCGGCCGCAAGGGCCGGCTGACCCGGGGGGCCGACGCCGACCTGCTCGCCGTCACCGGAGATCCGCTCCGTGACATTCGTGCCCTCCAGGACGTCGTCGCGGTCATCCGCGCAGGTCGCCGGGTGCGCTGATCCATCAGGAGGCGGGGCTGGCGCGTTGGGCCTGGGTCAGCGCGTCGATGACCGTTTCCAGCCAGCGCAGGCTGCGGCGGTAGCTCTCGGTGTCCTGGGCGGAGGGCGCCGGGGGCAGGATGCGATCCGGTGAACCCGTGATACTGACTCGCCCGGAGACATCGAGCACAACATGGAGGGTCTCCAGCATCCAACCCCACTCAGCGGCAGACGGGAAACCCCGGCCTGGGAGCTGGACCACGCCGCCGTGCCGGGGCAGTGTGCCGAGCACCCGGCTCAAGCTGTGCTCCAGATCGTGCAGCACCCAGCCTTCCCAGAGCTGGCGGACCGGGCCCGTCTCCTTGGTGCCGCACCAGTAGTCCACGACGTAGGCCAGCCGGCCGTCGATGGTGCCGATGGGTACCGGCAGTCCGGTGACCTCGGCGAGTGGGTCGTCGGTGCAGCCGGCCAGCTGCCAGCGCACCAGCTCGCGCAACCACGACCATTGCTCGCGGAGGAAGCGAACCCCTTCAGGCGACAACGTCAGCAACAGTTGCTCGCCTTGGCGGTCGCATATGACCATCGTCTTGCTCAGCCTCCAACCCCGCGAATGATCGTCGGGAGGCTATCGCGTCAACCACCTGCGAACGGGCCATCTTCGCGGCGCGTCGCTCTCAATCCGATATCGCTGCGGTAATGCCCGCCAGGCAGGTGAACCTGCTCGACACGCTGGTAAGCCTGCTTGCGCGCGGCCACCAGATCGGCGCCGGTCCCCACCACGGAGAGCACTCGGCCACCGGCCGAGACGACGGCCCCGTCATCGCGGCGGCGGGTACCCGCATGCAGCACTCCGGCGCCATCGGACCCAGTGATCACATCTCCGGTCCGCGGGATGCCGGGATACCCTTCGGCGGCCACCACGACGACCACGGCGGCCCCGGGTGCCCACTCCAGCGGCGGCTGCTGGGCCAGCGTCCCGGTGGCGGTGGCCATCAGCGGCCGGGCCAGCGGGGTACCCAGCAACGCCAGCAACGCCTGGGTCTCCGGGTCGCCGAAGCGGCAGTTGAACTCGATCACCTGCGGCCCCGTTCCGGTCAGCACCAGGCCGGCGTACAGCAACCCGCAGAACGGGACGCCCCGCCGGGCCAGCTCGTCCACCACCGGCTGCACGATCAGCGCCACCACCTCGGCGGTCAGCGACTCCGGGGCCCACGGCGGTGGAGCACAGGGAAGTGGAGCCCAGGGCAGTGGAACACAGGGCAGTGGAACCCAGGGCAGTGGGGCGTAGGCCCCCATCCCCCCGGTGTTGGGGCCCAGGTCTCCTTCACCGACCCGCTTGAAATCTTGAGCGGGAAGCAGCGGCACCACCGTACGGTTGGCGTCGACCAGGCAGAACAGCGAAACCTCTGGACCGTCAAGGTAGGACTCCAGCAGCACCGGATGGCCGCCATCGAGCAGCGTCAGCGCGTGCGCCCTGGCCACCTCCATATCCGCGGTGACCACGACGCCCTTACCCGCGGCCAACCGATCGTCCTTGGCCACCCAGGGCGGGCCGAAGTGGCTCAACGCGGCGTCCAACCGGCCAGGATTGTCCACCAGCTCGCTGCGCGCGGTCGGCACCCCGGCAGCAGCCATCACGTCCTTGGCGAACGCCTTGGATCCCTCGATCTGCGCCGCGCCGGCGGAGGGACCGAAACAGGCGATGCCGGTGGCGCGCACCGCGTCTGCCGCCCCGGCCACTAGTGGGGCCTCGGGACCGATCACCACGAGATCGGCTGACCACGATGCCGCCAATGTCGCGATCGCAGCGGGATCGGTGACGTCGGCGCCGGGCTGCTCGGCCAGTGCCGCCGTGCCGGCATTGCCGGGCGTGCAGGCCAGTGCCGTGACCGCCGGGTCGCTGGACAGCGCCAGCACCAGCGCGTGCTCGCGGGCGCCAGCGCCGATCACCAGAACTCGCACAGTGCGCAGGGTACGGGCGGCGGCCGACGCCTTAACCGCATGGCCTAGCGAAGTTGCTAACTCGGAAGGGTGACAGCCGATACAATGACAAGGCCGGTAGGACCGGTGACGGTACGTGAGGTGACGAAGGCAAGATGAGTGGTCAGACACAGTTCGTCACGCTTGCCGAGCTGGCTCGAGCCTGGTCGGATGCGATGAGCTCGAACTCCGAGGTTCCGATACCGAGCTACTGGGTCGAGGAATGTCTCCGTGACCAGCTCAGCCGCCTGGTCGATGTGCTCAGGAACCAGGAGTACCGCCCTGAGCTCACGGCGCTGGTCGGCGAGACACTCGTGAGCAAGGGCTTCACCGGCGAACACGCCCTGGACCGGACGTTGGAGGTCCTCAGCCGAGCCCTGCCCAGGATGCCGGAGTTGCACACCATTTCGGGACTCGATAGCAAGATTCCGACTCTGCTCGACGGGTTGAGCTCCGGGTACACCACCGCCCTGCCGCGTCGCACCCTCGAGGATCGCGAGGCCTGGTACCGGGGCGTGGTGACCAGCATCCTGGACATGTTCGACTCGGCACCGCTTGGCCTGGCGATCAGCCGTCTGGACGGCACCGTTACCGAGATCAACCCCGGGCTGACCGAGGTCCTGCACTACCCGCCCGCCAAGCTCGCCGGCCAGGAGCTGCGTGAGGTCTTTCATCCCGACGACGCCGCGGCGCTGACGGCCGCCTACCAGGCGCTCAGCGATCGCACACAGGGGCCCTACTCCTGCGATGGGCTCAAGCGAGGCTTCCAAAGAAAGGTCAAGCTGCTCGCGGCGAACGGGGACACCATCTGGGCTGTGCTGACCGTGCTGGTCCTGCGCGACGCCGCAGACAACCCGACGCACCACCTCACGATGATCGAGGACATCACCGATCGGCAGCTGCTCGAGCAGCGGGTCCGCCACCAGACGCTGCATGATCTGCTCACCGGACTGCCCAACCGGTTGCACTTCGCGATACACCTGGAGGCGGTACTCGAACGGGACCGTAACGCTGCCGTCTTGCTCTGCAAGATTGACTTGGATCGCTTCGCGGTCGTCAACGACGGGCTCGGCCTGGGTTCAGGTGACTTCATGCTGCGATCGGTCGCCGCCCGGCTTCAGGCCCTCTTCGTCGGAGAACGGGCTTTCCTCGCCCGATTCGGTGCCGACGAGTTCGCGATCCTCATCGAGGAGTCGCCGACCACGCCGACCGCCGCGACCCTCGCCCAGCTCATCAACGCCGAGCTCTCCGAACCGGTCTACTTCGCCGGCCGCGCGCTGACGGCGTCGGCGTGTATCGGCTTCGTGCGACGCACGCCTGGTGAGACCGATGCCAACGAGCTGATCCGCGCCGGGGAGGCGACGTTGCACCGGGCCAAGCGAACCGGCCGTGGGCAGTGGGCGATGTATGACCCGCCCGCCGACGCCGAGCAGCGGGCACAGTACGCGTTAGCGGCCGATATGCCCGCCGCCTGGGAGAACGGTGAGATCACGCTGTCCTACCAGCCGCTGGTGCGGCTCGATCCCGCCGCTGCCGACGCCGGGTCGATCGTGGCCTTTGCGATCCTGCTTCATTGGGAGCACCCGGAGCACGGTGTCGTGTCCCACGAGGATTGCCTCGCGCTCGCCGAGCAGACGGGTCTGGTGCTGTCGATCGGACCGTGGATGCTGCAGCAGGCCTGCGGCCAACTGCGCGGTTGGCGTGACCAGCTGGGAGTCCCGGTGCCGCCTGCCCGCGTTGACCTGACGACGCATCTGACACAGGACCCCGATCTGGTGGCCGTGGTGCGGGCCGCCCTGGCGAAGGCCCAGCTCCGACCCGAGGACATCCAGCTCGGGATGCCGGCCGAGGCGATCGTCGCAGGTCACGGCGACGCGGTGGACAACGTGGGCACCTTGGCAGACATCGGAGTGCCGACGGTGCTCACCCGGTACGGGCAGGCGCTCGGGAGCCTTGCTCTGCTGGAATCCCTGCCAGTGCATGGGGTGGAGCTAGCCGGTCCGTGGGTGGGCGCCAGCGCACCGAAGCCCGACTCGGTGGTGCGCTCCGCGTTGGCCAGCTTGGTGCCGTTGATCGGGCGCACCGGCGTCACAGTTGCCGTGACGGGGATCGATAACGCCGAGGAAGCAGACTGGTGGCGACGCGTCGGTGCCGACGTGGCCCGCGGCGTCGCGTTCGCCCCGCCCCTCAAGCCCGAGGCGGTCCCGGCGCTTATGCGCGGGGCACGGCGTGATACTTAGCGTTAACCGTCGGGCTGTGATAACGACCACCGCATGCGCCGTCACAGTCGGTACACTGTTGTGGCGCCGGTCGAGCAGCGTCGACGGATACTGGGGTAAGGCGGATAAGGCACGATGAGTGACGCGGCCCGTTCCACGTCGCGCGTGGACGTGGCCTGCGCCTGGTCTCATGCCGTGAGCCCGACCGCCGAGTTGCCCATACCACGCGAAATCATGGAGGAATGCCTCTATGAATGGGTCGACCGGGTGGTCGACACCCTCAAACAGGAGCCCTTTACCCCGGAACCGGTGGCGGAGGCCGCCGCCACGCTGGTGACGCGAGGTATCACCGGCGACCAGAGCCTCGGTCGCACCATCGAGGTGCTCGGGCGGTTGCTGCCCACGCTGCCTGAGCTGAGCGCCGTCCCTGACCTGACCGACAGAGTTGCCGCCATGCTCGGTGCGCTGGTCACCGGGTACAGCGTTGCGCTGCGGCGCAGGGGCTTCGCGCAGCGCCAAGCCTGGTTCCGGGCGGTGTTCGACTCCGCGCCGGTGGGCATGGTGCTGAGCCACTTGGACGGCACCATCGCCGAAACCAATGGCGCGCTGACCGAGATCTTGCACCATCGGCCCACCGAGCTTTCCGGCCGCGATCTGGCCGAACTCTTCGATCCCGACGACGCGGCGCGACTGCGGAGCGCTTATCAGGCGCTCACCGAAGGCAAACGAGGGCGCCTGCAGCGCCGGGCCAGGGCGCTGACCGGGCGTGGGGACACCACCTGGGTCGCGCTGACGGTGTCACTACTGCGCGATGCGGCGGGCAACCCGACGCGCCATGTCACGATGGTCGAGGACGTCGCCGATCAGCAGCTGCTCGAGCAGCGGGTCCGTCACCAGTCGCTGCACGACCTGCTCACCGGGTTGCCCAACCGGCTACACTTCGCGATCCGCCTCGAAGAGCTGCTCGAGCGTGACCACAGCGCCGTCATCACGCTGTATAAGATCGACTTGGACTCCTTTGGAGTGGTCACCGACGGCCTTGGTCTGGGCATCGGTGACCTTCTGCTCCGATCGGTCGCCGAGCGGCTCCAAGCGCTAGTCGAAGCGGAGAATGCCTTCGTCGCCCGATTCGATGCCGACGGGTTCGCCATTCTCATCGAGGAGTCACTGACCACGCCGAAGGCGGCCATCCTCGCCGCACGCATCAACGCCGAGCTGTCCGAACCGGTCCACCTCGCCGGCCGTGGCTTGGCCATCAGCGCATGCATCGGCGTCGTACGACGCGCAGCCGGGGAGACCGACGCGAGGGAGCTCATCCGCGCTGCGGAAGCAACGCTGCACCGGGCCGAACGAACCGGCCGCGGGCAGTGGGGGCTCTACGACCCAATCGCCGACGCGCGGGACCGGGCGCGGTATGCGTTGGCCACCGACATGCCCGCGGCCTGGGAGAACGGTCAGATAACGCTGTCTTACCAGCCGCTAGTGCGGCTCGATCCCGCAGCAGCCGACACCGGGCGGATCGTCGCACTGGCGGCGCTGCTGCATTGGGAGCATCCAGAGCGCGATGCGGTGGCCCACGAGGATTGCCTCGCGCTCGCCGAGAAGACCGGCCTGGTGCTCACCATCGGGCCGTGGATGCTCCGGCAAGCCTGCGAACACGTGCAAGGCTGGCGCGAGCAGTTAGGTGCGGCGGTGCCGCCGGTCCGCGTGGACTTGACCTCGCATCTGACCCAGGATCCCGACCTCGTGGCGGTCGTGCACGACACCCTGGCGGCAACTGCGCTGCGACCGCAGGACATCCAGCTCGGGATGCCGGTAGAGGTGATCGTGGCGGGGCACGGCGACGCGGTGGACAACCTGCGCACGCTGGCCGAGATCGGGGTGTACACGGTGCTCACCCACTACGGCCACGCGGTGGGGAATCTCGCCCTGCTGGATTCGTTGCCGGTGCAAGGTGTGGAGATGGCCGGTCCGCTGGTACGCACCGCCGCTACGAAGCCCGACTCAGTGGTGCGCGCCGCATTGGCCGAGCTGGTGCCATTGATCCGCCGCACCGGTGCCGCCGTTGTCCTGGCGGATCTCGACGATGCCGAGCAAGCCTACTGGTGGCGCGATGTCGGTGCCGATGCGGCACGTGGCACGGTGTTCGCCGCGCCGGCCGCGCCGGAGCACATCCCGTCAGTGCTGCGCTGAGATCCCTTGGACCAGCAGGTACTGCGCCTCCAGCCGCACCGGTCCGCCATCGGGGGATGCCTGCCACTCGATCGCAGCGACCATCTCGTCGGCCCGATCACCGGCCGCCTGTCTGGCGGCCAGATACGCCGCCGAGTGCGTGGTGTAGAACGCGGTCATCTGCGCAGGCGAGTCGAAATGCCAGGGCAGCGACCGGCGCTCGATCCGGATGTCGCTGAACCCTCGAGTCAGTCTCTGCTCCAGAACGTCCGGATCTCCCCAGCTCAGCGTGTCGGGGTAGGTGGGGTCCGGGGGCACGAACTCCCGGATGATGCGCGCCCGCTGGGCTACGTAACTGTCGGAGGCCCACGCGGTGAAGGCCAACCGCCCGCCGGTTCTGAGGACCCGACGCAACTGTTCCAGCGCCACCTCCGGCCGCGGCGCGAAGATCAGCCCAAAGCAGGACAGTGCGACGTCGATGGTGCCGTCGGGCAGCGGCAGGTCATCAACATCGGCCTCGATCCACTCGACGGTATCGCCGGTGCGCTCCCGGCCCAGCTGCACCATCCGCGGGGCGATGTCGACCGCGGTCACCCTCGCACCGCGCACCGCGGCTCGAATCGCGACATTGCCGGTGCCGGCCGCGACATCCAGCACGCGCTCGCCGGTTCTGAGCGCGACCGCATCCACCAGCACGTCCGCCACCGGCTCGAGACGCTGTGCGAGACCGGAGTAGTCGGCCGATCCCCACAGCTTCGCCATGGCGGCCCGCCGGTCAGTCACGCCGCGCTACACACCGTCGCCACTTCGCGTACCAGGTCCTGGCACGCCGAGTCGTGCCGCGCCGCCGCAGCCTCGTGCAACGGCGCGAGATCCTCCCGCACTGACACCGAGCGCAGACCCTTCGCCAGCCTGATCACCTGCTGCGCGGCGTGCAACCCTGCCCCAATCTCACCGCTGCGCAGCAGCACGGCAGCGAGCAGGCCGGAGTTGTTCACCGTGCACGCTACGGCGTGTCCCGCCCCACTTGTCGCGGCGGACAGGGCTCGCGCGGCTCGATCGAAGCGGCCCAGGACGAAATACGTGCGACCCTCCATATGCGATATCGCGGTGCCGAAGTGCTCCCACGGCCGGGGTTCGTCGCTCGCCGCGTGGTGGGAATCGTCGGCTCGGCGCAGGGCAGCAATCGCCTCCCTTGACGCACCGAGCAGCGCCAGTGCGTATGCGCAGTCATATTCCAGCCTGAAGCGCGCCAGGGCACCTGGCGCGGCCGCCGTGCCGAGTTGGAACAGCTTCAGCGCCTCATTTGGCTGACCGAAGTCGAGCTCCAGGCTGCCCAATTTGCCTATGGCGACCACGGCTCGCAGCATCTCGCCCGCTTCCCCAGCGCAGTCCATGCTGCGGACATGATGCTGACGGGCGAGTTCACGCAGTCCGGCATCCGCGGCGGCGCCCCCAGCTGCCCGGTGCGCGTCGCTCAGCGCGACTAACAATTGTTTCCTGACCGGCTGTCCCATGGTGGCGCTGAGCAATGCCTCGCTGGCCTGGGCATGCGCGGAGAGTGCGCCGGTCATCGGGATACCACCGAATTTGCCGGCTATCTGGCCGAGCCGCTCGGTGGTTGCCGCTACCTGAGAGATGTCGCCAGACCCGACCAGGCGCGGCACCGGGGTCGGGGCGTTCCTCACGCTGATGGGCTCTGCGGGACCGAAAACCGGCGTGCCCCGCAGCACGGTGGCGGCATGCCGTAGCAGGTTTTCATCACCGAGATCCTCGGTCTCCGGATCCTCCCGCGCCGTCAGCGCTGGATCCGGCTCATACGCCAGCCCCATCCACCCCCTGGGCACTCCCAGTCCGTCTGCGATCCGCTCCAGCAGAACGACGGACTGCACCTGGCGGCCGGAGATGATCTCGGAGACCTCCGACTGTTTCTGCCCGGTAGTGAGCGCGACTCTGGCCTGGCTCACGCCGGCGTCGCGCAAGATACGAAATACACAGGCAATATCTCGCCGGGCGAGCGCTTGCCGCGCAGCCGAGTTGGTCAGCAAATCGGCTAGTGCAGCCATGGAACCCTCCTGGTCCGTGTCAAGAGTTGAGTGCCACACAATGCGGGGTCTCGCGAGTTGTAGCCAGGCAAGTACTTTCGGGTGGTCAGGCAAAGACACCGGAGGTGCACCATGTTCGACATCGCCACCACGCAGCCGCTCGCGACGTTCTGCGGCACTTGCGACGACTGTAACTGCCCGCAACTGTTCGTTGATGAATCCGCTCCCCCCGAGCAGCGCGTCGTGCTCACGGATGACTTCGGTTCCCAGGTCCGGATGAGCACCGGACAGTTCGGTGACCTGCTCGCCCAAGCCAAGAGCGGCGCGCTGGACACCGTCATCTGATCCCGCACAACCCTCACGTTCCCGAACTGAACAGCAGAGTCCTCCCGGCGCCCGGGAACAGCTCTGCTGGTCAGTTCGGGAGGAGGAACGCGGCGCGGCACGAAAGAGAGGCACTGGGTCAGACTAGGCGTTGATCATGGTAGCACCAGCGCCAGGTTTCGCCGGGTTCGGCGGAGCGCATGATGGGGTGCTCGGTGCTGACGTGGTGGGCGGTGGCGTGCCGGTGTGGGTTGGAGTCGCAGCAGGCCACATGCCCACAGCTCAGGCAGATTCGCAGATGGGCCCAGTTCGATTCGCCCAGCGCGGCGCAGTCCACGCAATATGCCGGCTGCGGCGGTTCTGGGGCGGGGTGGGGCAGCTGCGCCACGTGTTCACAGGTCATCGGTGATGGCTCCCGGGTGCATGCTGGCCTCATGGACGGTATGCGGCTGATCCTGCTGGTGCTCGGCGCGTTCGCGGTGACCGCGGTGAGTCGCCGGTTGCGCCTGCCCGCACCGCTCACGTTAGTCGTCGCCGGATTGGCCATCTCCGCGATCCCGGGCGTGCCGAACTACGAGCTGGATCCGGATCTGGTGCTCTACGCGATCCTGCCACCGCTGCTGTACTCCGCGGCGCTGGACAGCTCGGCCATCCAGATCCGGGCGAACATCCGGTCGATCACCTTGCTCGCCGTCGGGCTGGTGCTGTTCACCACCGGAGCGGTCGGGCTGGTCGCCTGGTGGCTGGTACCTGGCCTGCCGCTGGCCGCCGCACTGGCGCTCGGCGCTGTGGTCGCACCACCGGATGCCGTCTCCGCAGTGGTCATCGGGCGGCGCCTGGGGTTGCCGCGGCGGGTCATGACGGTGCTGGCCGGGGAGAGCCTGTTCAACGACGCCACTGCGCTCACCGCGCTGCGGGTCGCGGTGGCGGCCGGGGTCGGAACCGGATTCTCGCTGTGGTCAGGGGTGGTCGGGTTCGTGCTCACCGCGGCCGGCGGCGTGGCGATGGGTGCGGTGCTCGGCCGGGTGGTGCACCAGGTGCGGCTGCGGCTGCATGATCCCAAGCTGGAGAGTGCGCTGGGCCTGGTGGTGCCGTTCACCGCGTACGCGCTGGCCGAACAGGTCCACCTCTCGGGGGTGCTCGCGGTGGTGGTGACCGGGCTGTACCTGGGTCACCACGCGCCTGCGGCGGGGTATGCCACCCGGCTTCAGGACCAGGCGGTGTGGCAAGCCGCGGACACCGTGCTTGAAGCGTTCGTCTTCGCGCTGATCGGGCTGCAACTGCCCGCGGTGGTGCGCGGCGTGGGTTCCGTCGGGCCACTGCTGATCGCCGCGGTCGCGGTGATCGCGACGGCGGTGCTGGCGAGGATCGTATGGATGTTTCCGGCCACCTACCTGCCCAGGGCGCTGTTCAAACGGGTAGGTGCCCGGGATCCGGCGCCGCGGTGGCAAGTGCCGGCGGTGCTCTCCTGGGCGGGGATGCGTGGAGTGGTCACCCTGGCCGCGGCCTCGGCGATCCCTCGGGTCACCGACTCCGGAGCTCCGTTCCCGGGCCGTTCAGAGATCATCTTTCTGGCGTTCTGCGTCACCGTCGCTACCCTGCTGCTGCACGGCCTCACGCTGCCCTGGGTGATCCGCCGCCTCGGAGTGCAGGGGCGCGAGTCGCACCAGGACGCGTTGGCCGAAGCGGATGCGATCCACACCGCCACGCAGGCCGCCCTGGAGCGGCTGGAAACCCTTTCGGACGGCGCGCCGGACTCGGTGACCAGCCGGTTGCGCAGGCTCGCCGAGTACCGCAGCCACAGTGTCTGGGAACGTCTCGGGCGGCCGGAGACGGAGCTGGGTGAGGCTCCCAGCGTCATCCACCGCCGGTTGCGACTGGAGATGCTGGCCGCCGAACGCGAAACCCTGGTCGACCTGCGCGACAACGGGCGCATCGACGACGAAGTCCTGACCCGCACCCTCCATGAGCTCGACCTGGAGGAAGCCATGCTGAGCCGCTGACCAAAGGCCGCGCATCCGCCAACGCGCCAACTCCTCCGCCCGCGGCGCGGGCCGGACCCCGCCAGGCACGCGCGGCGGGGTCCGGACATATCGCATGCCGGAAAGGTGCTACTTGTGGAGCCAGTTCTCCAGCGGCGTGCCGTTGCACTTGGTGGTGTCAACGGGTATCACCGGTGGCCCGGGAACCGGCGGGCTGTCCAGGCAAAGTCCAGTGACCACGTCGATCACCGGTCCGCCGGATTGGGTGACGAACCACCGGGGAGCGGGTGTGGGGATCGTGCCGAAGCACGGGATGGCGAAGACTTTCCCGCTGTTATCGGCACTCAGGCAGTACCCGGTTGCCACATTACGAATGGTATTGATGATGTTCGAGCGTTGGAATACCCACTCCTGCGACCGTGAGCCATTACAGGCCACCGTGAAGACGTCCTGGGGAGCACGGACCGCAGTGTCCAGGCAGTACGTGGACCCGGCATTCTGGAATGAGGAGACCGTGCACGATCGGATGATCGTCGGGTCGGCTGGTAGTGGGCAGACGATGGCGTCGGAGGACGCCTTGGTGGGCGGGAATGGGCAGGGT
>CAXUFG010000097.1:0-18832 GCA_964250265.1 uncultured Pseudonocardiaceae bacterium
CGGGCCTGCGGGCTGATCGGGATGGCGGGGTTCCTCCGAGCGAGCGGGCTGATCGGGATGGCGGGGTTCCTCCGGGCGAGCAGGCTGATCCGGACGGCGGGGTTCCTCCGGGCGAGCGGGCTGATCCGACCAACGCTGCATATCCGGCCGCCGGCCTTGGGCGATGACAACACGTTGAGGTTGAAAACTGGGCCACGGCTTGCCTCGATAAATTGGTGGCGTTTTTTGTTGAACCATAGGTGCCAGCGGGTTACCAGAGGAACATCGAACACGAGCAACACCCATGGGATCTACAAGGATTCCGGTACCTTTCTCGAGAACCGACTGTACGGCGAGGGCGGTACCGTTGGTGAACTGATAGTTGGTGACCCTGAGATCCTCGGTGAGGACTCGTGGTGTAAGCTCGCGAATGTAAGCTGGAATCTGTAGAGCTTCAATTTTACCGCCACCGCTCCAGCTAAGACTGCGGTCAGAGTTAAGTGCGTGTACCCAAGCTGCACCCGCTTGCGGGTCTTGGGTTAGGTACGAAATGAGCTTCTCTGTGTCACATGCTGGGCGGTTGTCCGTACCGGCGGGTGTCTGAATCGAGGCGTCTCTGCCCCCAAGTTCTCCACCCGCCGTTGCAGGTGGAGGTATCAGGGGCACAAAAGGATTCGATCCAACGCTGCCACCCGCTTCGAGATAGACTTGGCCGTTCGCCTGATCCTGCTGTTGACGAGCCACGAGAACGGTCATCAACCCCACTGCAACCGCGGCGGTCACGAGCAAGGCGACCTGGATCCGGTGCGAGTAGAACCAGCGAACGTTCATTGTGCGGCTCTCCTGATAGACACGGCACCCCAAAGAGCCGTACCAGAACGGACAACCTGGATGGAGTGAAGATCGTTCGTTGACATAATTCAGACAGGCAATCAGCGGCTGCTAAGACGGAGGTGGCACATCATGACACGGCACTCGACTGGACGACGACGCTATGCCGGCACTGACCACTGCTACCTGTAGCCAATGAGCTACAGGTCAACTACGTGTGTGAATTTGGCCAGAGACGACCCCCCTCGATGGAACGGTCCCCGACCGGTGAGCTAGCCTAGGTCGCCGTGCAAATGTAGTCAAGGGGTGACGGGTCGACTACTCAGTGTATCCATCGGGCTCTCAGCGCGGGCAGCGTGGGTAGCCTCGGAATCCTCGCAACGGTTGGAGACCACCTCGCCCACATCATGCTCGACGGGGGTCCCGACCCGGACCATCCCGCTGACTCCGACCCCCACCCAACGCGCCCGCCTACAGGGCACCCGCACTCCTGGTCCCGCTCCGCTGCTCGATCAGCGCCCCACCCGGGTGCAGCGCGCAGTGTCCTACCGCGGCGGCACCCAAATCATCAGCCAACGCGTCCAGGTCGGGCTACGTTATACCGGTCCGATCGTCACCATCGAATTCGACGAGACACCCTGAGTGTCTACGACCAACGCGATCACTTGATCACGCATGTTCCCCGCACCAGCCGCAAGGAAGTCGCCCGGCATAGGACCTACCGTCACACCACCAATCAGAAATCGGCTAGGGCACTGTCACCCATCACCTGAAGCCAAAACGGCACCCTCATCTGCGGAACGAGACACCGAACCAGACAGTGATGACAGAGCACGAAATGCCTGGCACTGAACCAGACAGAGAAGGCCGAGCCCTCCACGGCACACAGATCGTCTGATCGATCGTGTCGTCGGTGACATCCGCGGTTCTGCTCATCCGGTGTACGCACCGGATCAGGCAACGGCAGAAACGCTGGACAGCACCTCGTACTTAGTGCCTCCTGCGCCGCCACTGCCGGGCTGTAAGCAGGATCCAATCCCGGAGAAACCAACACCAGCACAACACCGCAACACACAGCAGAACTCGCCTTGCGACCCGCACAGCAACCCCCTGCCAGCGATCTAGCACCCATACACAGCATTGAGTATAGGACAGTGCAAGTCTATGGATTCCTCGACTATGACGTCGAGATCCGCGAGATCATCTTTTCGAGCACGCGATCGAGTCACTCAACGCCCACTACCGACGCGCCTGCGAGCCAGAGGACGCTTCCCGACCGAACACGCTGCGCTCAAGCGCCTCCACCTCGTCACCCGCTCGCTGGACCGACCGGACACGGCCAGGCACGAGCGCTGCTCCGTCATGGACTCAACACGTGCGATGCGCAGGGGCATTCCGGCATACCTCGAGGCGACCAGCGAGCGAAACAAGCGGTTGTACGAGCGTCATGGGTTCGAGGCGACCGGCGTCATACAGTCCGGTAGCTCGCCGCCGCTGTGGCCGATGTTGCACAAGCCGCGCTGAGCGCGGGGCCGACACGGCGGATTACGAACGTCGAGCATCCGACCGGAGACGATACAAGGTCGTCCCCCGGTAACGTGAAGGCCGCCAGAGGTGTGCCCGGTCAGCTGCGGCTGCGTGGCCCAGGCCTGCGCTACCGCCTCGGGCAACCCGTCAGGTTCCCAACCCTGGGGCAGGATCACCACGGGCAGGCCACCGCGTGCCCCCACCACACGTAGCCCGAGCTCAATCAGAACCCGGAGGTCCGTGACCACATACCCCTACGTTTTCTAGCCCCAACGTCAAGCAACACCGCACCTGCGCGACGCTGCTGGTCGACCTGGATGTCCACCCCGCCAGGTCATGCAGATCCTTCGACACGCGCTGATCGCGGTAACCATGGAGATCTACGCCCAACCGTCGTCCAAGGGCATCCGAGCTGTACTCAAGCAGTTGGGAGACAGCCTCAGTGAGTGACCTGCTGCTGTAAAGGTGTCCTGCACCCCTTACGGAGATCTCTGGTTAGGGGCTCTGAGCTGCTGTGGAGCTGAGGGGAATCGAACCCCTGACCTTCTCGATGCGAACGAGACGCGCTACCAACTGCGCTACAGCCCCCCGCGGTGCGCAGAAAGTTTAGCAGCCGGTCGAGGGCTACTCGCCGACCGCCCGACGGTAGGGCGGCTCAAATGTAGGCTGCAGCTCGTCGAAGATCGGGTCTTCGTCATCGAAGTCCAGCGCGACCGCCGAGGGGTGCGCCGCAGACAGCTCGTCAGCAGGCCAGACCGGCGACTCCTGGACAGGCTCTTCTCGATCGTCGACTACATCAGCCAGCGAGTCGCATAACGGGTCGGCAATGGAAGGCCGGGGTCGAGAACCGGCGAGGCGCGCGGCCCGACGCTGTCGCACCTCCTCCTCAATACGCACCTGCCGACGCAAGTAGCCCAGGTAACCGACCAGCGCCACATCCAATACCGCGTGCAGCCACCACAGCAGGCCGGACACCGTATAGGCCAGCACCACGGTCGCAAGCGCTCCGAGCGCCAGACCGAGCACCACACGCTGGCGGAACACATACTTCGCTCGGGCCTGCTGTGCGGCGATCTCCGGGTCGTAACCACCGCGACCCGTTCTGTACCGACGCTCGCCCAACGGGTGCTCCTGTTGGACGACCCCTTCGCCGATCATGTGCACCTCCTTAGCGCGCTGGGGCGCCGAACGAGAGTGGTTGGGTCGAGGCAGAACCCGGGCGGCAAGCACGGATTCGGCGGTGCGGACCACCTCCTGCCGTCGCTTCGCAACCATCGGGACGAGGACCACCAGCCATGCCCCGGCTAGCGCCGCGAAGATCAGCGAGCTGGGCACTCCTCGCCCCCCACCCCGTCCGCGATCTCGAGCTTCCTGTACTTAGCTCGTCACCACGGTAGTCATCGCGACCACCCGGATGCCGGAGGCGCGCCGCGGTGATCGCTTACACCGCGGCCCGACACACCGGGTACAGAGGTGCGACACGCCGGGGCTAGGGGTGGTGAGCGTGGCCTGAGCGGATCAGGCGGGACACCAGGCCGGCGCCGATTTCATCTCGGGTCATGGCGAGCAGTCTGTGGTCCCGCCAGGCACCGTCCACTTCTAGGTAACGTTGCAGCAGGCCCTCATCGCGGAAACCGAGCTTGCCCAGCACCCGTAGGCTCGCCACGTTCTCCGGGCGCACGGTTGCCTCGATCCGGTGCAGCCCCACCGGCCCGAACGCGTGATCCACGGCCAGCGCCACGGCCGCGGTCCCGACGCCACCGCCGGCCGCTTGTGCCTCCACCCAGTAGCCGACCCAGGCCGAGCGTAGCGAGCCCCGCACCAGGTTGCCCAGCGTGATCTGGCCGGCGAACCGTCCATCCAAGGTGACAGCGAAGGGCAGGGCCTGGCCCCGCCGGGCGGTCGCACGCAGCCCACTGCACATCACCGGCCAGGCCATCGTGGTGAACCGCTCCGCCCAGGTGCCTTCCGCCTCCGGCTCCCAGATCCGCAGGTAGTCCTCGTCGCGCAGCCGAAGCCGGCTCCACGCTGCGCCATCGCGCAGCCGCACCGGACGCAGCACGACCTCCCCCGCGGCGACCTTCACCGGGCCCAGCCGCACCGGCCAGCCGGGGTGGCGGCTATCAGGCCCAGACCCGAACAAGGCGCTCATCCACGCTGAGCGAGGAAGCTCACGGCCACGTGCTCGCCGACCGACACCTCAATGGTGTCGGAATCGACGAGGATCAGGCAGTTCGCCTCCGCCAACGAGGCCAATAAATGGGCACCGGAGGTACCGAGGGGTTGCACCAGATACTCCCCGTTATCCGGATCGCGGAGCAGCTGGCCGCGCAGAAACCCGCGACGACCCGCCGTGGACGTCACCGGGGACAGCAGGCGCGCGGTGATGGTGCGGCGATAGGGATTGCGCTTGCCCAGGGCAATCCGGATCAGTGGCCGCACCAGCACCTCGAAGACCACCAGGGCGCTGATCGGATTGCTGGGCAACAGGAAGGTGGGCACCGAGTCCGCGCCGAGCCGGCCGAACCCCTGCACGGAACCGGGGTGCATCGCCACCCGCTCGACATCCAGCGGACCCAGCTCGGCCAGCGCGACGTACAGCTGCTCTCCCACCGCCCCGCCCACTGCTCCGGTCACCACCACGATCTCGGAGACCAGCAGCCTGCCCTCCACCGCTTCGCGTAGCCGGGACGGATCGCTGGACACGATGCCGACCCGGTGCACTTCCGCACCGGCATCACGAGCGGCCGCGGCCAGCGCGTAGGAGTTGATGTCATAGACCTGCCCGGCGCCCGGTGTCCGCTCGACGTCGACCAGTTCCTCACCGACCGACAGAACCGACAACCGGGGCCGCGGGTGCACCCGCACCTTGGCCCGTCCCACCGCCGCGAGCAGCCCTACCTGCGCCGCGCCGATCACCGAGCCGGGGCGGACTGCGACGTCGCCGGTCTGCACGTCTTCCCCCACCCGGCGCACGTAAGCCTTCGAGGGCACCGCGCGAGCCACGGTGACCCGGGCCGCCTGAGCCATCCCATCCTCGGTGTGCCCCAGCGGCACGACCGCATCGGCCAGCGCGGGCAGCGCCGAACCGGTGGCCACCCGCACCGCCTGACCGGGCTGCAGCCGCAACGGCTGGCGCGAGCCCGCGGCGATCTCCCCCACCACCGGCAAGGTGACCGGCACCTCCGTCACGTCCACGCTGCGCACCGCGTACCCGTCGACCGCGGCCTGATCGAAACCGGGCAGCGCGCGCTGCGCCACGACTTCCTCCGCACACAGCATGCCCTGGGCCTCGGAGATCGCCACCCGCACCGGTGCAGGACGCACCGCGGCGTCCAACACTCGCTCAAGCTGCTCGTCCAGCGACCTCACTCCCGCTCGAGCCTCTCGAGTAACCAGCTGCGCAGATCGGGACCAATGTCGGGATCTGCGAGCGCGAAGTCCACCGACGCTCGCAGCAACCCGCCCGGGTTGCCCAGATCGTGTCGGTCGCCACGGTGCACCACGACATGCACGGGATGGCCCTCATCGATCAGCAGCGCGATCGCGTCGGTGAGCTGAAGCTCGCCGCCGGAGCCGGGGGCTATCCGGTGCAGAGCATCGAACACCGCGCGGTCCAGCAGGTAGCGCCCGGCCGCGGCAAGGGTAGACGGTGCAGCTTCAGGCGCCGGCTTCTCCACCATCCCGTGCACTCGCTTGACATCCAGCTCATTGGTGTCCTCGGTCCGGAACACTCCATAAGCGGAGATCTGCTCGCGCGGGACGTCGAACGCGCACAACACACTGCCGCCGTAGCGCTGGCGGATCGCCGCCATGGTGATCAGCACTCCAGTGGGCAGCACCAGGTCGTCGGGAAGCAGGACGGCCACGGCGTCGTCGGACTCATCCAGTAGCGGCTCGGCGCAGCCCACGGCATGTCCCAGCCCCAGTGGCTTGTGCTGCAGTGCGACCTCGGCCCGGATCAGGTCGGGGGCGCGGCGCACCTTGGCCAGCAGCACGTCCTTGTCACGCCCACGCAGCTCGGCCTCCAGATCCGGATTAGGATCGAAATAGGCCGCCACCGACTCCTTGCCCGGTGAGACGACGAGCACCAGACGCTCAGCGCCGGCCTGCGCCGCCTCGGCCGCGACATACTCGATACCCGGGGTGTCGAGCACCGGCAGGAGCTCCTTGGGCACGGCCTTGGTGGTCGGCAGGAATCGGGTACCGAGCCCAGCAGCTGGCACCACCGCAGTGCGGAACCCAGGACCATTCATCGACACGCCCATGATGACCGACCCTATCGGCCGCCCGCCGCGGCCCGACATGGAGACTTATCGGGGTTATCGGGGCGTCCATAGCACCGATAAGTCTCCATGTCGGGCCCTCTTGGCACCCTTTCGGGGGTCCGCGGGCCCCCAATCCCCCCTAAAAGTCTCCATGTCGGGCGGGGCGGGTGGACGAGGGCGCGAAGTGGGAGTTACGGCGGCGGGTAGTGGCGGCGCGACGGGCGGTGCCGGCGACAGTGCGGGAGGCGGAGGCGGCGGCGCTGGCGACAACGCTGGCGGCGTTGCCAATGGAGCGTCCGGGCACGGTGTGCGCCTACTGGCCGGTTGGCGACGAGCCGGGCTCTCCGGAGTTGCTCGACGCTCTGGTGCGCCGCGGCTGCCGGGTGCTGCTGCCGCTGATCACCCGAGGGGGTCCGCTGGACTGGGCCGATTACACCGGCGCGGGTTCGTTACAGCCTGGACCGGTGGGGCTGCGCGAACCGACCGCGCCGCCACTGGGCTGCGCAGTGATCGCCACCGCAGTCCTGGTGCTGGTGCCGGCGCTGGCCGTCGACTGGCACGGGACCAGGCTGGGTCGCGGTGGTGGACACTATGATCGAACGCTGCCGCTGACGAGTCCCGGCACCCCGCTGGTTGCGGTCGTCCGCGACGACGAGGTGCTGCCCTCGGTGCCGGTCCAACCCCACGACATACCGGTTACCGCGGCCCTCACGCCGGAGCGGGGTCTGTTCCCCCTGCCGCGCTGAGATACTCCTGCGACGGCGGAGGCAGCTAGCCTTGCTATCATCGTATTGGCACTCTCGTGCGTGGAGTGCTAGTTACATGGAGGGCGAGACGTGCCGACCTACTCTTACGCGTGCACTGCGTGCGAGCACCACTTCGACACCGTGCAGAAGTTCACCGACGCGTCGCTGACCGACTGCCCCGAGTGCGCCGGCCGGCTACGTAAGCTGTTCTCGTCGGTGGGCATCGTGTTCAAGGGCAGCGGCTTTTACCGCACCGACAGCCGCGCCAGCAGCTCCGACAAGCCCAGCTCGAACGATAAGTCCGAGTCCAGCACCTCCTCCGGGTCCAGCACCAAGGACAAGTCCGACTCCAAGAAGTCGGAAACTGGTTCCTCCTCCGAGCCGAAGGCCAGTTCAGGCTCGGCATCCTCGACAGCCTCGGCCTCAGCAACCTCCAGCACCTCGTGAGGATCTAGTTCGCCCTCGGGTCTTCGCAGGACCCGGGTTCACTAGCAGAGCCGCCCTACTCGCCGAGGGCGGCTCTGCTAGTGAACCCGGAAACCTTAGAGCTGACGTTGTCCACAGGTGCATGGTTGTCCACAGGTTGCGGGGATGGGCACTGCCGCTGCCGCCCAGTCTTGCCTAGCGTCACGATCGTGACGACAAGATCGAAGGCGAGGATCGGGCGATGACGCCGCCGGGACGGTCCGAACGCGTTGATGCCCTGGTTGCTGCCATGGTGCGGTGGCGGTGGGATGCCCTCAGGCAGGGATCCGGGTTCGGCCGCAGCGTGTTCCTGCGCCGGATCGCCGCCATGATGCTCGTCGGGCTCGCCGCGGTACTGGCGCTGAATCGGGAATCGTCGGCCGATGGCGCGGTGGTGGTCGCCGCCCGGGACTTGGCGCCAGGCACCGTTGTTGACTCAGGCGAGGTGACGCTGCGGGAGCTACCTCCGCAGGTGGTGCCCGACGGCGCTGCGCGGTCGCCGGCCGTGGTGGTGGGCCGGACACTGGCCGCACCGGTGCGGCGTGGTGAACCGCTGACCGATGTCCGGCTGACCGGTTCCGAACTCACCCGGGCGGTCACGCCGGATCCGGCGATGGTGAGCGTGCCACTGCGGCTTGCCGATCCTGGCGTAGCCGCAGTGCTGCATCCTGGTGTCACCGTCGATGTGGTGACCATTAGCGAACGGCAGGGCGAGCCGGTGGTGCTGGCGCGCGGCGCGCGGGTGCTCGCGGTGCTGGAATCCGGCGCCCGCTCTGGGGATCGCGACGGGAGGCTGGTGCTGGTCGCACTCGACCCCGTTGCCGCAACCCGGGTGGCGGCAACCTCGATATCTCAGAACCTGACCGTCACGGTCCACTGATCACCAGGGGGTGTCATGGTGCGGGGGCCGGTTGTCCACCAGCCACCGGTCCCGCTCCTCGGGATTGGCCTCTCCGGGGTCCGGCCGGTCGTCAGCGGTGCCCTCGGGAAGCACATCCCCGAACACGCGCTCGCGCCATCTCTCGCGGTCAGCCTCGCTCGCCTGAATGATGAGCTCCCCCCGACAGCGTGATCGCACAAGTCCGCCAGCACCGATCACTTCCCGCTATTGGATCCCAGTGCCAGGATAGAGACCTCGCTCGCTCACCACCGGAAGGGCTCCCACCATGAGTCTTGTGGAGAAAATCAAGGACACTGCTGGCCCGGTCATCGGCATGGCCGGCCCCGTCGTGGCGCAGGCCCTCGAGAAGGCCGCCCCTCTCGTGGACATGGCCTTGGAGAAGGCCGGCCCTTACATCGAGCAGGCCAAAGAGGTTGCCACCCCCTACGTTGAGGTGGCCAGGGAGATCACCGCCCCGCTCGTCGAGCAAGCGATCGACAAGGCCGGCCCGTACGCCGAGAAGATCGCGGTAACCTATGGCCCGATCGTCGACCAGGCCATGGAAAAGGCCGGCCCACTTGTCCAGAAGGCAAGCGGTATCGCCGTCAGCTGCGTCGAGGCGGCGGCCTTCGGGGTCGACCAAGCCACCGGCGGCCGTTACCACGACCAGTGCGAGAACGTAACCCAGATGGTCGGGCACGCCCTGAGCCGCAACGGTCAGGACAGCGCCTGAACTCCAGCGCCTCGCGGGCCCGAAACGGCGATCGTTCGGGCCCGTCGTGGTGGTATGCCTTGTCGTTGCCCGATCAGTCCTGATCTGGCCAGGTCAGCTCCTCGATCACCCGTCCGACCAGCGGTGTGAGGGTTGCCATCCCGTCACGGACCGCCGCCCGCGACCGCGCCAGATTCACCACCAGGGTGCTACCCGATACTCCGGAGAGCCCGCGGGACAGACCCGCGTCCACAGCGCCGGCAGCGAGCCCGGAGGCGCGGATGGCCTCGGCGATACCGGGTATCGGGCGGTCAAGCACGCCAGCCGTGGCATCCGGGGTGACGTCTCGCGGCGATACTCCGGTGCCACCGACAGTGACCACCAGATCTACCCCGCCGATCACCGCTGTGTTGAGTGCATTGCGGATGTCCACCGACTCGCCGGCCACCGCGACCGAACCGTCGACGACAAAACCGGCCTCTTCCAGCAGTTCGGTGACAAGCGGGCCGGTTGAGTCCTCGTGTTCCCCATGCGCTACCCGATCGTCGACGACCACGACGAGCGCCCGCCCCAGGCTGCGCGTGCTGCGTTCCATGGCGAGCACCGTAGCTGGGCCTGATCCGAGCCAAGAATCAGGTCTCGATCTCCGCATCTGCATTGGTCGGGGGGTCCCTACGGCCTCAGCTAGTCGGCCCGACCACCTGGCTGCCCAGGGTGACCTGAACTTGCCGGGTCGCTCCGGCCGCGTTCTTGACGGTGAGGGTGACCTGCGAACCAGGTGCGTGCGAACGGATGGCGGCAATCAACGCATCCCCACTGTCGATCAACCGGTCATCCACCTTAGTGATCATCTCGTTGGGCTGGATCCCGGCAGCGGCGGCGGCACCACCGGGGGTGACCTCTCGCACCCTGGCTGCGGTGTCGTCCGGCTGTGCAGTGGGCACCGTCACCCCGAGGATGGCCTGGGTGGCCTGGCCATTGTGGACGAGCTCGTTACCGATCCGCCTGGCCTGGTCGATGGGGATCGCGAAGCCCAGCCCGATCGAACCCGCCTGCCCGCTACCAGAACCGAGCGAGGCGATGGCCGAATTGATGCCGATCACGCGACCCTGCATGTCGACCAAGGGGCCACCGGAGTTGCCGGGGTTGATCGCGGCATCGGTCTGGATGGCGTCCAGCACGCTGTTTTGGTCGCTGCCCTCGCCGCCGGCTCGCACCGGACGATCCAGCGCGCTGATGATTCCGCTGGTGACGGTGCCGGACAGGCCCAGCGGCGAGCCGATCGCCACCACTTCCTGCCCGACCCGGATGTTGCTGGAGCTGCCCAGCTGGGCGGGAGTGAGGCCGGTGACGCCTTGGGCCCGCACCACCGCAAGGTCAAACGAGGGGCCCGTCCTGCCGACGATCTGGACCGGCACCGAGCGGCCGTCTTGCAGAACAGCGGCAAGGTCGCCGCCGTTCGCGGCCGGCTCCACCACGTGGTTGTTGGTGAGGATCAGCCCATCGGCGCTAAGCACGATCCCGCTGCCTTCGCCGGCCACCCGGGCGCCGTGCACCCGGAGCTGGACCACGCTGGGCGTCACCCGCTGTGCCACCTGCTCGACCGAACCGTTCGGAAGGTTCGCGACCGGCAACGCCCCGGGCACGGGAAGGTCCAGCGCGCTGATCGCACCACGGGCCCCACCGCTGGCTAGCTGGTAGCCGACGGCACCCCCGACACTCCCCGCGACCAAACCCACGATCAGCGACAAGACGACGGCTCCCACGACGGGCCTGCCGCGGCGCGGTTCGGAGGCACCTGATCCGGGCAAGCTGATCGGGGCGGTAGGCGGCGCCGCTGCCCCGGCTTGAGGCGCCCACGCGCCGGGAGGGGCGGTGCCGTAGGACGCTGAGCTGCCATAAGACCCCGCGTCGCCGTAAGGCCGGTCCCAAGCCGATGGCGGCTGACCAGGCTGCCAGGGCGACGCCGGCTGACCGGTCGCCGCCGCGTGCGGATCAGGATGTGCGGCTGGGTCGCTGGGCTGCTGCGGTCGCGGCGTGTCGTCGGTCATGTCTCTAGGGTGTCCTTGATTCCTGAGAAGTGCATGTGAAGCACCTAGGCGTGATCTGTGGATGGTCGGCCGGGCAGCTCCAGGGTCATGAGCATCCCGCCCTCCGGGCGGTGGCTGGCCCGCACGCTACCCCCGTGCCGCGCGGCGACCTGCGCCACGATGGCCAGTCCCAACCCCGACCCCGGGAGGGTACGCGCATCAGAGGAGCGATAGAACCGCTCGAAGATGTAGGGCAGATCGGCCTCGGCGATCCCCGGTCCGGCATCGGCCACGTGCACCGCCGCCGTGCCGCGACCGGTCGGCGCCAACCCTACGTTGACCGTCGCCGCCGTGGGGCTCCACTTGGCGGCATTGTCGAGCAGGTTGAGCACGGCGCGCTCCAGAGCGTTGGCGTCGCCGAGCAAGCTCCACGGCGCGAGGTTCACCTCGAAGTGGACGCCGGGCGCCCGCCGGCCCACCCTGGCCAGCGCCCGCTCGACAACTTCGGTCAACTCCACCGGTTCGTGCACCACCTGCGGGGCGTCTTCGCGGGCCAGCTCGACGATGTCTCCGACCAAGGTGGAGAGCTCCTCCACCTGGGCACGAACGTCGTCGGAGATCTCTTTGCGGTCCTGATCGGAGAGCGAAGGAGCGTCCGGGCGGTCGGAGGCGGCCAGCAGCTCCAGGTTGGTGCGCAATGAGGTGAGCGGGGTGCGCAGCTCATGGCCGGCGTCGGCGACCAGCCGTCGTTGGCGTTCCTGCGACTCGGCTAGCGCGCCGAGCATGGTGTTGAAGCTACCGGTGAGCCGGGCGAGCTCATCGTCGCCGGAGATGGCGATGGGTTGCAGCTCGCCGGTGCGGGCGATCCGCTCGGTCGCTTCGGTCAGCCGTTGCACCGGGCGCAGGCCCCCCTGGGCAACCGCGGTGCCAGCGGCCGCAGCCAGCAGCACGCCGGCCCCCCCGACCAGCGTGAACACCAGACCGAGCCGGGCCAGGGTGGTTCGGGTGGCACCCAAGCCCCTGGCCACCACAAGGGCAGTGCCCGATGCCGCCGGCACAGCGGCGACGCGCAGGTCGCGCCCCCGGTCGGTGCGCAACGACTGGAGTCGCCGGCCTTGCGCCACGGCGAGCTCGTCGTCGCCCATCTCCAGATCGCCAAGGACAGCGCCGGTGCCGGTGCGGCCGTCGAGCAGGCCGACCCTGATGTCGGCCGCGCTGAAGATGCCGGGTGGTACGCCACCGAGCTGCTCGGCGCTGGCCAGCGTGTTGCGCAGCGAATCAGCGCGCTGCAGCAGCGTCGTGTCGAGCTGGTCATAGAGGCTGGTACGGACGGTGAAGTAGCCGGCAAGCGATACCAGCGCGACGGCGCTTCCCACGCACACCGCGGCCAGCAGGGTGACTCTGGTGCGCAGCGACATCCGCCGGTTCCCGAAATTCGGGTCGGCTGCCTGGGTCACGGAGGCGTCTCCCGCAACGCGTAGCCCACGCCTCGCACTGTGTGGATCAGTCTCGGTTCGCCGCCCGCCTCGGTCTTGCGCCGCAGGTAGCCGACGTAGACCTCCAGGGCGTTACCGGAGGTGGGGAAGTCGTAGCCCCAGACGTCCTCCAGGATCCGACCGCGGGTGAGCACCTGGCGGGGATGCCGCAGAAACAGCTCCAGCAGGCTGAACTCGGTGCGGGTGAGGCTGATCCGGCGCTCACCGCGGGTGACCTCGCGGGTGCCCTCGTCGAGCACGAGGTCAGCGAATTCGAAACGTACCCCTGCCGATCCGGTGATCCCGTTGCCCTCGGGAGGTGAACGCCGCAACAGTGCGCGCAATCTGGCGAGCAACTCCTCCAGCGCGAAGGGCTTAGGCAGGTAGTCGTCCGCGCCGGCGTCCAGCCCAGCGACCCGGTCGGACACCGCATCGCGGGCGGTCAGCACCAGGATCGGTAGGTCATCGCCGGTACCGCGCAGCCGCCGGCACACTTCCAGGCCGTCCACCCGCGGCATCATCACATCGAGCACCATGGCATCGGGTCGCTGCATCGCGAGTACTTCCATGGCCTGCTGGCCGTCCCCGGCAAGGGCCACGGTGTAGCCGTTGAACTGCAGCGACCGGCGCAGCGACTCGCGGACCGCCCGGTCGTCATCGACCACGAGGATTCGCATGCGACCAGTGTGGACCCCCCGCCTGAGAGTCCGCTTAGACGGCCTGGCCTGCTTGCGCAGCGTGACTACACGGCGGAGTGTTGGACGGAATCCCGGAGCACGTCGATCACGTGACCGCGGATCTGCGGGCTCAGGCCGGTGAGCACCGCATGCAGCCGTCTGGCCGTGTCCGGACCGGTGTCTCCGATGATCATTCTGGCGGCGGCGGTGGGGGTCAGGCTGATGCGGCGGCGGTTCTCGGGGTCGGGTGTGCGGGACACCATCCCCACGTGGGTCAACCGATCGACCATCGCGGACGTCGCGGGCAGTCTGGTGCCCAGGGCCCGAGCCAGGTCGGTGAGGCTGACCGGCGCCAACGCGCTGATCAGGTGCATCGCGCTGAGCTGCAACAGAGTCATCCCGCGGCCAGCCCACACAGCGGGGGGGCTGGCGGCCACGACCGCTCGAAGGTGCCCCATGAGCCAGTCGACGTCCTCCGCCTTGACCGGCTCAGCGGGCTCGCCACCGATTGCGCCCCAACCGTCCGACCGGGTTGGGGTATGCCGTCCGTCACCCACCGTGCACATTCACCTCTCCGCTGTCAGCGCTTGGTGTTATATAGGTTAGCCTAACTTAATCGATATCCGTTACAGCTCCGCCAACCGGGTGGGTCGCACGCCTGCTGGGCAAGCCACCGGTGCCGGCCGATCCGGGCAGGAACCTCTACCCTCTGCGTGCGCCGACGCCGGCTCTGCCGAAGTCGGCCCGCCACCGGCAGTCTCGCATCGCTTGGGAGGGCTCATGCGGAAACAGGTTCTTGTCGGGACGGTTCTCGCCGTCGCGGGCCCGATCCTGGCCCTCGCCGGGTGCGTATCGCCGCAGCAGCACACGTCGACAGCGCTCCGATCGGCTCCTGCCGACCGATCGGAGCAACCACTGGCACAAAATGAAGCATCGACGTCGGCGCAGTTACCGCTAGCAGAGGTCAAGGCCGCCCCGCAGCCCTACGTCTTCCCCGTCCAAGGTTGCCGCGTCAATTACGGCGCAACACACCACGACTATCCCGCGACCGACGTTTTCACGGATCGGGGCTGCGCCTTCGTAGCAGTTGCTGACGGTCGGGTCGACGAAGTCTCCTCGGTTGACCACTGGCAGCCGCAGACCAACCGTGGTGCGGATCGCGGTGGACTGTCGGTATCCATCGTGGGGACCGACGGCGTTCGGTACTACGGTTCTCATCTTGAGTCGATTACTGCCGGGATCGTTCCCGGGAAGCTGATCCGCGCCGGAGAATCGCTCGGGCGCGTCGATAATTCAGGTGATGCCCGGACCACGGCGACTCATGTCCACTTCGGGATCTCATGGCCGACCCGGCCGGGCATCTGGTGGGTCCGCCGGGGCGAGGTTTCACCGTGGAAATATCTGAACTCTTGGCGATCTGGCGGTGCTGAGTCGCCCGCCGCGGCTGTCGCCAGTGCTCATCAACGCCTCGGCGACGAACCGCCGTGCCGAGCCGGATGCTGAACCCTCTCCGACCCGGTGTCGCTCGCCTGGACACCGATCGTCGGGTGGCGCTTCGGCAACCTGGTTCTCAGCGCGCCGTCCAGCCGCCGTCCATCGACAGCGACGACCCGGTGATCGAGGATGAGGCCGGCCCGTAGAGCACCGCCGCGATTTCGGCTACCTCCTCAGGCTCGATGAGCCGTTTTACCGCCACCGGGGCGAGCATGATCTGCTCGATGACGGTCTCCTGGTCGATGCCATGTGCCCGGGCTTGGTTGGCGATCTGCTTCTGCACCAGCGGAGTGTTCACATAGGCAGGGTTGATGCAGTTACTCGTGACCCCATGCGAGGCACCTTCCAGCGCGATCACCTTCGACAGGCCCTCGAGGCCGTGCTTAGCGCAGACGTAGGCCGCCTTGAACGGGCTCGCTCGGAGCCCGTGCACGCTAGAGATGTTGACAACCCGGCCCCAGCCGCGCCCGTACATGTGCGGCAGAGCACGGCGGACCAGCCGAAACGGGGCTTCCAGCATCACTCGCAGGATCAGCGAGAAGCGGTCAGGATCGAATTCGGGCAAGGAGGCGACGTGCTGGAGACCCGCGTTGTTGACCAGCACGTCGACCTCGGCGGGCAACGCATCCACCGCGTCGAGGTCGGACAGGTCACACGGCACCGGCTCAACGCTGGGAACCTCCTCGGCGAGAGCCTTGAGCCCCGCCTCGTCACGGTCCACGGCGAGCACTGCCGCGCCGTCAGCCACCAGCCGCCGAGCAAGCGCGGCACCGATCCCCGACGCGGCCCCGGTGACCAGCGCGGTGCGGCCAGCGAGCGCTACCGCACTCGAACCAGGGGTCATGATTGTGGACGCTACGCCGCGCGAGCGGCGGATGCACGACGCCGCCATCTCGCTTCTGAAGGCAAGCGCCCTCATGAGCGGCCTCTGTAGTCGTGCGCTGCGCTGCGGCGAGCGAGCTGCGAGCACAGCCGCTCTCGCGGCAGGTTGGGGGCGTGAGAGACTGCCCCGCGGCGACGGCCGTCGACGGCGCAGCCCAGCCAACCTTGCGGACCAGAGCCGGACGGTAGGCTCCGGAGGCGGCAAGATCACAGGTCGGCCCTCGTAGCTCAGGGGAGAGCATCGGTTTCCTAAGCGGGCCCGAGCGGTCCCCGCTGCCCCACCCTGTAAAGCCGATTTTCCCTGGTCAGCACGGGAATCTGGCGCCCTGACGACGATCTTCGGAGTCCCGCTCAGTCCAGCGAAATCCAGCCCTTTACAACGCTCCGCGGACCATACGCGGACCAGCTCGACTTTGCGCACGGCTCGGCAGCGCGCAGCTGGACTAGCCCGCGGACCTTCTGCGGGCTGCCTCCGGCCGATGTGATGGAGGGGCTTCCTCGCTTCTGAGGAGGCGGCCGAGGACGGGTGTGGAGGCACCTGCCCTCGGCCTTGATCCCCAAACCCTGCGAAAGAGGGTGGAGACCCGATGACGAACCCTATGCAGTCCGATCCTGACCGCCTACGGCTGGCTCTGGATAACGGTGAGGAGGTGGAACTGGACGGCGGCACGCTCCTGATAGGCGACGAGGAGTCTCCGTCGGTGCTGCTGCGCTTGACGCCATGGCGAGCACGGTCAGTAGCACGGGTGTTGGAGGAGTGGTCAGCGGTCTCCCGGGTGTTCCACCGGGCACCCCGACCGATCCTCACCGAGCTGGAGCTCTCCCGCACGCTGGATCTGGCGGCATCCGCGCTCGGCGATCCCGAGCCACCCATGCCGCTGCAGCGAGGCAGTAAAACCGTGCCACGGCTAGACGCGGTAGCGGTACTCGCCGAACGCGAGACCCGGCTCTCCGCGCTGCAACGTCTCGCCCTGGTGGACGCAGCGGCGTCCTGGCTATCCGAGCCCAACGGCGGAGACCAGTTGGCTCATGCGCTGCTCGCAGCGGCGTGCACGACGGAGGTCACCGCGGAGCATGCGTACCTGGCGCTGATCACTCCACCGGAGAACTCGGAGGATCATTCTGAGGGCCTGCCTTCGTGGTGGCCAATCCTGACGGGCGAGCACCACCGGTCCAGGCTCACGCGCAGCGTGATCCCGCAGGGACCGTCAGGGCCTTGACCGGTGATGCTCGACCGTGACGAGGATCGGTCGCGGAGAAGGCCGGCCCGGACGCACGACAACAGCATGAACAGATTGCACGGACCCGGTGGCTGGAGAACTTCTGTTCTCGGTCATCGGGTCTTTGCTGTGCGCCGCCGCCCGGCCCGCCCCCCCCACCGGCGCGCGGGCCCGCCCCGCCCGGCGGAGCGCGGCCGGGGGGCGCCGGCCCCGCCTCCCGCTGGGTGGGGTGGCCGGGCCGGGCCGGGCTAGCCGCGGCGGCGGCCGAAGGCCGCACTTGACCCGAGAAAGGAAACTCCTCACGACCGACGGTGTGCGGTCCTGTGCGGTCCCGGCTGATGCTTGACAGTGGGCCTGATCGGGGGGCAGCCGGAGGCGGTCGCGTGCGCGATGCGCCGTCGCGGCGCGGGTTCCACCCTGCCGGACTGATAGTCCGGGGTGCAAGCCACCCTCTCCCAACATGTGCGTCGGACCGGCGGCCTGGTAGCTCTCGGGCGTGCCATGGCGAGATCAGCACCTAGGAACCCTCACGGATCTCTGAAACGGTGTCGGGTGTGGGCAGAGCCCACGGTTCAGATGTCTTTCTGGACCAGGTCGATTAGCTGCTCGACGGTCAGCCAGGGCCGATAGCGATGGATCATCCGGTGACAGTTGGAGCACAGCAACGCCAGGTCTTGGAGAGAAGTGGTGGTTGGCCCGACGACGCTGAGCGGGTTGCGGTGGTGGCACTCGATAAAGTCACGGCCGCGCTCGCCGTAGGTGGCCTCGAAGTCGAAGCCACACGCCTCACACTGCAGGAGTCCGTGCACTTGGCGGACCTTTGCGATCTTGCGCTCTCGGGCACGTGGGTCACGTTCTCGGGCTAGGTGCCGACGCTCGAAGGTGCGACCTTCGTCGAACATCTGATCTGAGTCGAGATCGGCTGGTTGCGGGGGCGGTGCCTGGTCGGTGGCGGCCGACCGGATGGCCTTGGCCAGTTTGCGCATCCGGGCCGGTTCCGCGACGAAGGCGTTTACCACCGTCACCGTGGTCTTTCCGCCCTTCGTCTGCTCACCGGCATAGTCGGGGTGGGCCGTGGCGATGTCGTAGGCTTTTCGTCCAACTCCTTCGACGTTCCTGAACTTTGGATCCTTGGCTGCCAGCTCAGGTGACATGCGGCGGAGCAGATCGGACAACTCCGCAACGCGCTCATCGGAGCGCCGATCGAGCGCCCTCCAGCCGTTCGCGACTACGAGGTCGCAGACGAGGACGATCTCCTCGTACCGCCAGTCGACGCGGGGCTGCTGTGAAGCTGGCTGGCCAGGCACGCTGGGAGGATAGGGCGCCTGACGGTGTACACCGCCTGAAGCCCGCCGGCAGAGCGAGGCCGGTGGCAGAGTTGCGGGCCAAGCGGGCCAGCAGGCACCGCCGAAGGGGCGGGATCCTCTAGAGGCAGACGTTCCGTCCCGTCTACGGCCGATACAGCGCGCCTTGTGAGCGATCCTGCCGCCTTCAATCGAACACCGTCTCGCAGGGAGGTCTGGTCTCCCTCGGTCCCTACCGGCTGCTGGCCGGCAGAGATCCTCGCTGGTCGTCGCATCGGCATCCGCATCGAAGCGGCACGGTGACGCCAATCGCGGTGGCCACTAACACCCCCGGCACCTCCA
>CAXUFG010000098.1:0-9643 GCA_964250265.1 uncultured Pseudonocardiaceae bacterium
CCCCAGCCCGACCCGCCGCCGCCTCCAACGTCAGACCCGCCAACCGCGCCCGCCAAAACACCCGAACCCGCTCACGCGCAACCCTCGGAGGACCAGCCATCACAACACCCCACTCCAGACAAGGGTGTTGCGAGCCTCCCTTGAATCCACCCTTGATCAAAAAGCTCTGGTGTTGAGTTCGGGAGGGTCAGAGCGAATCTGACCCTCCCGAAAGGGGGGACTCAGGCAGCGAGTGTTGCGGCGGTGGCCGGTTCGAGCGCGAGGTGGAGCACCTCGCGGACGTCGGCGACCAGGTGCACGGTGAGCTCCTCGCGCACCGACTCCGGCACGTCGTCCAGGTCGGGTTCGTTGCGTTGGGGCAGCAATACGGTGCCGATCCCGGCGCGGTGCGCAGCGAGCAGCTTCTGCTTCACGCCGCCGATCGGCAGCACCCGTCCGGTCAGCGACACTTCACCGGTCATCGCCACATCGGCCCGCACCGGGCGTCCGGATAGCAGGGACGCCAGCGCAGTGGTCATTGTAACCCCGGCACTGGGTCCGTCCTTGGGGACTGCCCCGGCCGGCACGTGCACGTGCACTCCCCGCTCGGCTAGGTCGCCTACCGGCAATTCCAGCTCCGCCCCATGCGAGCGCAGGTAGGACAGCGCGATCTGGGCGGACTCCTTCATCACGTCACCGAGCTGCCCGGTGAGCGTGACGTTGGTCGATCCGGTCTCCTTGTCGGCCAGCGACGCCTCCACGAACAGCACGTCGCCGCCGGCACCGGTCACGGCCAGCCCGGTCGCCACCCCCGGCACGGCCGTACGCTCCGCGGACTCCGGAGTGTGCTTGGGCCGGCCGAGGTAGTCCCGCATGTCCTCGGGTCCGATGTGGATCGGGAGCTCGTACTGGTTCAGCGCCAACCGGGTGGTCACCTTGCGCAGGATCCGCGCGATCGAGCGCTCCAACTGGCGCACCCCGGCCTCATGGGTGTACTCACCGGCGAGCCTGCGCAGCACGGCGTCGTCGATGTGCACCTCCTCCGGGCTCAATCCGGCCCGATCGAGCTGGCGACGCAGCAGGTGGTCGCGGGCGATCGAGACCTTCTCGTCCTCGGTGTACCCATCGAGGGTGACCAGTTCCATCCGGTCCAGCAGCGGGGCCGGGATCGACTCCAGCACGTTCGCCGTCGCCAGGAACACCACGTCGGACAGGTCCAGCTCGACCTCGAGGTAGTGATCGCGGAACGTGTGGTTCTGCGCCGGGTCGAGCACTTCGAGCAGCGCGGAGGTGGGGTCACCGCGGTAGTCCGAGCCCAGCTTGTCCACCTCATCCAGCAGGACCACCGGGTTCATCGTGCCGGCCTCGGAGATGGCCCGGACGATCCGACCTGGTAGCGCCCCGACATAGGTCCGGCGGTGCCCCCTGATCTCGGCCTCGTCACGCACACCGCCCAGGGCGACGCGGACGAACGTCCGGCCCATCGCCCTGGCCACCGACTCACCGAGCGAGGTCTTGCCGACCCCGGGCGGCCCGACCAGCGCGAGCACCGCTCCGCTGCGCCGGCCACCCACGACGCCCAGGCCGCGGTCGGCCCGTCGCCGGCGCACGGCCAGGAATTCGATGATCCGGTCCTTGACCTCGTCCAGCCCGGAATGGTCGGCGTCGAGCACCTCGCGAGCACCGGCGATGTTGAAGTTGTCCTCGGTGCGCGAATTCCACGGCAGCTCAAGCACCGTGTCCAGCCAGGTGCGGATCCAGCCGACCTCGGGTGAGGCCTCGGCGGTCCGTTCCAGCTTGTCGACCTCGGTCAGGGTTGCCTTGCGCACGTGTTCCGGTAGCTCCGCGGCTTCCACCCGGGCCCGGTAGTCCTGCTCCTCGGTGGCGGGTTTGCCATCAAGCTCGGCCAGCTCCTTGCGGATAGCGGCGAGCTGCTGGCGCAGCAGGAATTCCCGCTGCTGGCGCTCCATACCTTCCTTGACGTCCTTATTGATGGTCTCGGAGACCTCGAGCTCGGCGATCTGCTCGTGCGCCCAGCCAACGAGCTTCTCCAGCCGTAGCGCCACATCCGAGGTTTCCAGCAACCAGAGCCGCTGCTCCTTCGTCAAGTAAGAGGCATAGCCGGCTACGTCAGCCAGCGCGCCCGGCTCGTCGATCTGCCGCACCGAGTCGATCACCTGCCAGGCGCCGCGGCGCTGCAGGATTGTGATCATCAGAGCCCGGTACTCCCTGGCCAGTTCGTGGGTTCGCTCGCCGGTTGCCGTCTCCTCGAGGACGGTGGCCTCCACCCACAGTGCCGCACCCGGGCCCGTCGTAGCGGTTCCGATCCGGACCCGGGAGGTGCCCCGCACCACCGCGGCCTGCTCCCCACCGGGCAGCCGGCCGATCTGCTCCACCACGCCGCGCGCGCCGACTGAGGCGTACCTGCCGTCGAGCCGGGGCACCAGCAGCACTGACGCCTGGGCGCCGGAGTCCTCGTTGGTCGCTGCCCGGGCGGCTTCGATGGCCGCTCTGGCCTCGCCGTCAGCCAACCGCACCGGCACGACCATTCCCGGCAACACCACCAGGTCGTCGAGCGGCAGAACCGGCAGCTTCACAGTCTCGGTCACACTTATCACGCTCTCTGCGAGAAGGTTGAGTCAACCACGCTCAACCGCGATCACCATCGCGGTATTCCTTCCCGACGAGCAATCACGGCGGTCCGAGGTGGACGCTGGAGGACGCGGTCCCGGCCTCAATCTGTCGGCCGATCGCGACCGCGTCGTTGATCGGGATCGCCAATCCCTCGTTGTCGGCGGCCCCGGACCGGGATCGATCCGGACCAGCGGTGATCACCCCGATGACCTGTCCAGCGGCGTCCACCAGCGGCCCCCCGGATTCACCAGGCTGCACGTCGGCGGCCACCCGGATCAACCCGGTGAGCTGCTGGGAGCTACCAGTGATGTCGTCTCTGACGGTCACCGTCTGGTGCAGGGCGGTGACCCTGCCTGCCGCGATGCTCGGCGTGCCGCCGCGGCCGCCAGCGTTTCCGATTGCCGCGATCTCCTCTCCGACATCGACCGTGCCGGAGTCTCCGATCGGGGCGGTGGCCAGGCCCGAGGCACCCTGTAGCTGGAGCACGGCAATGTCATGAGTCCCGTCGTAGCCTAGGACGGTGGCCGGGTAGGTCTGGCCGTTGCCGATGTCGGTGACGGTGATGCTGGTGGCGCCATTGATCACGTGGTTGTTCGTGAGCACATGGCCAGATGAGCTGAGCACGATTCCGGTACCTGCCGCTTGGACGTTCGGGTTGCTCAACCGGGTATTGATGTGCACCAGCGCTGGGTCGACCCCGGCTGCGAGCGCTGAGAGGTCCAGTGAGGTGCTTGACGAACCTGGTCGGGGTGTCGTGAGGGCCGGTGGGTTCGTCGGTGATGCGGCCGCGGGTGGTGTGACTGGGGGTGGCGTGACTGAGGGTGGGGCGGTCTCGGGTGTTCGGGTGGTGGGCGGCGCGGTTTCGGCCGTGGTTGGTGGGGCCGTCGACGGCTCCACCCTCGGTGGTGACGTTGTGGGTGACGGGTCGGTCGACGGGACCGCCGCCGACGGTGACGTGGGTGGCGCGATGGTGGATGGGGCGGTTGCCGGCGGTGCGGCGGAATAGGTCGGCCACACGGCGCACCCCACGCCAACAGCGGCCACCGATACCAGAATCCCGATCAGCACAACGACCACTAGCTGCCGGTGCTGGGAAGGTGTGGCTGGCGGGGGGCGGTGGCCGTCGGGAGCTGGTGAACACCAGGTCAGCGGCTCGCGGGAAGTTGACAGCCGCCCGTCACGCACCGCAGACATCCGCGAGCACCCATCCGGCGCCGGCCCACACCGATCTCATGGCGCGACGTTGCGTCACGAATATGAACAAGAAAAGTCCAGCAGTCGACCAACGGATTGCGAGAAGCCCTATGAGGGACGGCGTGTTTGAGCCATCCCGTTTCCGCAACGCTGGTCTCGTGGGTCCCCGCGGTCCCAGGCGGACGGTGGGTGGCAATGCCGCTAAGTTAGCCGGCTGGCGGCCGGCGACTCGTGATCACCGTGATCATGAACTGTCTCGTCCGCTTGACTTAGTGGCATTGCGGTGGGTGGGACCCGGTGCGGATGTGCCGTGAATGGCAACATTGCCCGAGGAATGCCGCAGATGGTAACTCCGCGCGCGATGAACAGTCCTCCCGGAGGCCACAGGGTCCGTTGACTATTCACACCAACACACGATGGGTGGCGCAGGACAGGTCCGCGTTCTGCTCGGAACTGGACTCGGTGCGGGTAATCAGGGAGGGCTCGCTGGCAGGCCTCGCTGTGCTGTGCCGGCTCCGCCCTGAATTCAGGGGCAGAGAGCCCGACCGGAAGACGGTGTATGAGACGGTTCGTGAGACCGTTCGGAAGGCCGTCGCACTAGGCATCACGTTCCTGCATCCGTCCGTGACGTCCATAGTGAACCCGGCAACCGTACTTGCATCAGTACACGACGCGAACGAAGAAACACACGTTCGTGAATTTGCTCTTGCACCGGCAGGTGAGCTTCTGGGACGGTAGCTCTAAGCGATATACCGATGAATTCCGCACCCGCAGCAAGGGAGTTACATCGTGGTATTCCGCACCCTGAGGCGAACAAGGCCGCTCATGGCGAGTGGATTGCGAGAGGGGCTTGCCAGTATGCGGGCAGGTCAGAGGGTAGTCGATCTGTGAGGCCGCGTTTGTTCTCCGCTGCGGGCTCCGGCGACGTGAGCCTGCCCTCGGAGGTGGAGCGGCTGTTGCTCGACGTGGTCGCCGATGGGTTCGTTGTGTACTGCTGCGGACCCAAAGCCGCGCCGAGTGCACTGGTCGCCTGCTATCAGTGGACGAACTATGCTGATCTCGTCACCATCCGACGCGTCGATCGAGTCACCACGGCCAGAGTGCCTGCTCCCCAGCGCGGACGGGTCGATGTGTTCGCCCCCGAGGCCGTGGTGTGGGCCTATGAAGGTCCGCCACAGTGTGCACTGCGGGCATTATTCGACTTGGTGCATCCCGATCATCCCGCTGCTCCCGCGAGCGCCTATCCAGCTCCACCATCTTTGCACATCTCCCGCGCCGAGCAACGTCCGACGACCATCCGGCTTCCGGCACCGCGCCAGGCCGGGATGCGAGCCGTCCGCCTTGCCGTAGCGATGGCCGGCGGAGGTAACAGGCCAACCATGGCCGAATCGTTAGTTGAGGAGTGTGTGAGGTGATCCGATGCCGTTGACCCCCGCCGACATCCGCAACGTCGCTTTTACTAAGCCGCTGCTCGGGAAGCGTGGCTACAACGAGGACGAAGTGGACACCTTTCTCGACATCATTGGTGCCGAGCTTGCCCGGCTGATCGAGCAAAACAACGATCTGCGCAACCAAGTTGAGCAGCGTGATCGAAAGCTTCGCGCTGCGGCGGCGGACCCGGGCCGCAACCTCCGCCCACTGCAGCAGGTGTCGACAAATCGCAATCACGACACCCAAGCCGCCAAGGTGCTGGGATTGGCCCAGCAGATCGCCGATCGGCTGACCGGCGACGCCAAGGTCGAGGCGAACGGGACGCTGAGCGAGGCCCGGACCAGATCTGAGCAGCTACTTGCCGACGCGAGGGTGAAGGCCGACAGCCTGGTCAACGAGGCTAGGGCCCGCGCCGAGACCGTCCTCAATAGTGCCCACACCAGAGCCGAGGCCTTGGACCGGCGATCCCAGGAGAAGGCCGCGTCGCTCGAGCGCGATGCCGCGCAGAAGTACAGCGAGATCATCGGCTCGATCAGCCAGGAGAAGAGTGTTCTGGAGAAGAAGCTCGACGAACTACGTACGGTTGAACGTGAGTACCGCATCCGGCTGAAGGCCTACCTGGAGTCGCAGCTCCGGGAGCTGGATCTGCGCGCATTCGCCGCGCCATCAGACACCACGCGCAATCAGAACGACGGATTCAGCGTGGCCGCCGAAAACCGTACTGACCCAAAAATAGGCAGGATCGGGGCTGATGTGGCGAGACTTCCAAACCGGACCGGGCCGCTCAGCACGGAAAACATCGACGAGACAGGTGTGCGCGACCTACGGTGGGAGCCCGCCGTTTAAGCGATGGCTTACGTAGCGGCTTATTGCAACGGTTCGGATGCTTCAGCAGGTTTCCGATCGCATCACGGATACGAGGCGAGACACAGTGAGACTGAACGCAGTGCGAAAGAGAAGTACGCTTGCGACGAGCAGCTTAATTGAGGCAGGTCGGAAAAGGGATCTGCAGATCGACACTACCGTAGTACATTCCGCTCGGTTCTGGAACTATTTGCTCGGTGGTAGAGACAACTATGCGGTCGACCGGGAGGCCGCAGAGCGGATCCTTCTGTTGATCCCGAGCCTTCGCGACACTGTCCGCGCCGAGCGGGGATTTCTGATCCGCGCTGTTCAGTATTTAGCCGGAGACGCACAAATTCGCCAGTTCCTCGACATCGGAACTGGTCTGCCGACGGCTAGCAACACTCACGAAGTCGCGCAGGCGGTGGCGTCGGAGTCTCGCATCGTCTACGCCGACAACGATCCACTGATCATGGCTCACGCACGTGCGCTGCTCACCAGTACCCCAGAAGGCGCCACCGACTACGTTCACGCCGACCTTCGCGAACCCGACACAATCTTGGAAGAAGCTGCCCGGACGCTGGACTTCACTCAGCCAGTTGGGCTTATGCTATTAGGAATTCTCAATTTCATACCAGATGCCGACGACGCCCACACGATCGTGAACCGGCTCCTGGCTGCGCTTTCTCCGGGCAGTTACCTGGTGATGTCGCACCCCACGACAGAGATCGATGGTGAGGCCATGAAAGAGGCCATGCGGTTCTGGAACCAAAGCGGTGCGGCTCCGATAGTGGCACGGAGCCCCCAGCAGCTCATCCGTTTCTTTGAGAATCTCGAGCTGCTCGATCCTGGCGTAGTCTCGTGTTCCTTGTGGCGACCCGACCCGTCCGAAATTGGTTCCCCTGTGGAGGTGTTCCATTTCAGTGGCGTCGGACGAAAGCCATAACGCCCATTGTCCCAGTGGTGTCCTCATCAGCGGGATCGTCTCTCCAGCGCGCTCCCGATGGTCGTGATCACATCACTACCGGATGACCAGAGCGGCGCGCCGGGGGTCGGAAAACCTGGCGGGCGGTCTATGGTGAGCCCCCATCCGGAGTTCTTTATGGGAGGAGTGGAGTGGCCGCACCTCGGTCGAGTCACGATCCGACCGGCGGTCAGGTTCCGACACGATCGCAGGGACCGACCGCGCTGCGCATTGCGTTGGGCACTCAGCTGCGCCGGCTCCGCGAAGCGAGCGGAGTCAGTGCCGAAGCAGCCGGCTACGCGATCCGGGCGTCGCATGCCAAGATCAGCCGCATGGAGCTCGGGCGGGTGGGCTTCAAGGAGCGCGACGTGACTGATCTGCTCACCCTCTACGGCATTACCGACGAGCACGAGCGGCGAGCGTTTCTGGCGTTGGCCCGGGGAGCCAACGTGCCTGGCTGGTGGCACCAGTACAGCAACATCCTACCGAGCTGGTTCGAGATGTACCTCGGCCTGGAGCAGGCCAGTTCAGTCATCCGCACCTATCAGCCGCAATTCCTGCCCGACTTGTTGCAGACGCGAGAGGTTGCCCACGCCGTCATTCAGCTCGGCCACCCCGAGGCAACCCCCGGCGATATCGAACGCCGCCTCGCACTGCGCATGACACGTCAGGAAGTCCTCCTCCAGCCCGGGGCACCCAACCTGTGGGTGGTGTTCGACGAGGCGGCGCTGTGGCGGCTTGATGAGCGTTCGGCGATGCGGGCACAGATCCAGCATCTGATCAAGATGGGCGAGCGGCCCAACGTCAGAATCCAGGTGATACCGATCTACTTCGGTGTGCATGTCGCAGTAGGTGGCCCGTTTGCGATCATGCGGTTCTCCGAACCCGACCTGCCCGACATCGTCTACCTCGAACAGCTCACCAGCGCCCTGTACTTGGACAAGGGCCAGGATGTCCAGCACTACCTGATGGTCATGGATCGCTTATGCGTCGGGGCTAAATCCCCCGCTGAGACAATGAGGTTCCTCAGCGACACCCTCAAAGAGCTGTAGGACCGGGAGCAGCCCGCCGTGCATCGGGGCATCTGAGGTATCAGGCTTGAGGCATGGCACTGACATTTGGCGACGCCCCGCTGTCCTCCCACCCGCGCGCCACCGTGAACTACCGGATAGACGGCCCTGGGCACCGGCTGCTGTTCGAGCCGTTCCCCCGACGGGTCCGGGCGGTGCTCGGCGGCGAGACGATGCTGGACACCACCAGCGGGATGCTGCTGCACGAGAGCAACCTGCTCCCGCAGCTCTACCTGCCCCGCGGCGACATTCGCGAGGACCTGCTCACCAGCACTGATCACCGCACACACTGTCCGTTCAAAGGAGACGCCAGCTACTGGTCAGCCGCGGTCAACGGCCAGACGGCCGACAACGCGGTGTGGTCCTATCTCGATCCGCTGCCCGAGGCGGGCTGGCTACGCGATCATGTCGCGCTGTACTGGGATTCAATGGACGCCTGGTTCGACGAGGACGAGGAGGTGGCCGGGCACCTGCGTGACCCCTACCACCGGGTCGACGTCCGGTCCACCAGCCGGCATGTGCGGGTGGTCGCCGGTGACGAGCTGGTCGCGCAGTCCCGCCGGGCGGTGTTGCTGTCCGAGACCGGCCTGCCCAACCGCTTCTACCTGGCCGCCGACGATGTACGCACCGAACTGCTGGAACTGTCCGGCACACACACCGTCTGCCCGTACAAGGGCACCGCGTCCTACCGCAGCCTGCGCACATCATCGGGGCTCATCGCTGACGCCGCCTGGTACTACCCGGAACCCCTGGACGGAGTGTGCGCGGTTCGCGGATTCCTGTGCTTCGGCGCCGAGGGAATCGAGACCTGGGTGGACGGTGTGCGCCTCGTGCGGTAGCTAGTACGCGGGCCAGCCGGATCGCTTCGGCCGACAGTTCGCTGCGCTGCAGGCTCAGCCCTGACGTGCTGGCATAGCCCTCGTTGAAGATCAGGTAGAGCACGGGCAGAACCGCGCCGAGCCGTTCGGCGCGCTCCCAGCCCGGAGGCATGCCGAACGGAATACCGCTGTCCTGGATGCGTTGCTTGGCCCGGCTGATGCGTCGGGTCATGGTCGCCTCCGGCACGAGGAATGCACGGGCGATCTCCGCGCTGGTCAAGCCACCGACCGCCCGCAAGGTAAGCGCGATCTGCGAGGCCGGCGACAGCGACGGGTGGCAACACAGGAACAGCAGGATGAGCGTGTCGTCAGATCCCGAAGACTCCCCATCCGGCCTGTCGGCGGCCGGCGCCAGCCATTGGTCGGGCAGTGTCCACCGGGCGACGGTGTCTTCACGGTGTTGGCGAGCCTGCTCGCTGCGCAGCAGGTCGGTCAGCCTGCGCGAGGCGACCGTGATCAGCCAACCTCGTGGATTGTCCGGGATGCCATCCTTCGGCCACTGCATGGCAGCAGCGAGGAGCGCCTCTTGCGCCGCGTCCTCGGTGGTGTCGAAATGCCCGTAACGCCGTACCACCGCGGGGGCGGGGGGGGGGGGGGGGGGGGGGGGGCGGGGGGGCGGGGGGGGGGGGGGGGGGGAGGGGGCTCGGCGC
>CAXUFG010000098.1:9653-18767 GCA_964250265.1 uncultured Pseudonocardiaceae bacterium
CCGACCCCCCGCGCCGCGTCCCGGGGGGGTCTGGCGGCGCACCAGGCCCGCGGCGCGGTGTCAGGCACGAGAGCGATCAGACCTCCAGCTCGGCCCGGGAATCAAGGATCGGCCGTACGTCCACCACGTTTGCCTCGTAGCCGTCCGGACCTGGGCAGTTCGTCAGCCGGGCGGCGATCTCGGTCGCCCGATCGAAGCTTTCACACTCCACGATCCAGAAGCCGGCGAGGACCTCCTGGGTTTCGGGATACGGGCCGTCCGTCACGACCGGAACACCGCTTTGCAACTGGACTCGCCTGGTGTGGACCGGAGCGGTCAGACCTCGCGTGTCTACGAGCTCCCCGGACTCCACTAGGTCCTTGTTGAACGACTCCATGAACGTGTGCATCGCCGCGGCGTCCTCCGCGGACCAGGCCGGCTTGTCGGTGGCCCTCCCGCCCAGGCCGTCGTAGTCCTGCTGCGAGCCGTAGATCAAGATCATGTATCTCACGATCACTCCTCTGTGCTGGGGCACCTCTCCGGTGCCTCTCACCAGAGACGTCGGGGCCAGCGACCCACCTCGGACATCCACCCACGGCCCAGTCGCGAACTATTGTTACCCGTCGTACGCGCGCTCAGGACGCACAGCGCCATGCGGCTGCACCCCCGGAGCACGGGACTGTGACGATCACGATCCGGGACGTGCACAAGCTGGGGTTGGTGAGCGGCTGTCTCGACTGTTCGCAGATGCGGAGATATTATGAAGTTGTAGCCGCGATTTCGCATATTTTGAGGTCTTGTTTCCATATGTGCGTTTTCGGCGTAGGCTGGTTGAAGCCCCGTTGTGCTGGGGCTGACGTGGGGTCCCGCGCCTTCTGACGGCTCCACGGGATCACGGCATGAACGACTGACACCAGGATTCTGATCGATGCAGCTGAGTGAACTCTCCTCCGCAAACGACCTGTTGGATGATCCGGGGGCGTTGGCCGCCCGATATCAGCACGATGGCTGCCTGCTGGTCCGCCGGTCCATCAGGCCTTCGGCACTGGCCGCTATTGCTGATCAGGTGACCTCGGTCTTGGAACACTGGGGAGTGGCTCATCAACGGGACGGGGTCCGCTGGACTGGCACGCCGCTAGCGGCCTTCGACCTGCTCGACCTGGATCGGGTCCCAGCGTTGGTTGATCTCGTCTGCGAGTTCGAGACCGGGTTGGACGCCCTGAGTCCGATCGCCGCCGGAGTGTGCGGGCAGGTGATGCACCTGTGGCGGGGCGCTCACCTCTTCGTTGCCTTCCCTGATGATCCCTCGCACGTCACGCCGCCACACCAGGACGGCTTCGCCATGAACGCCACCGGCGACTACCGGCGGCTCTGGGTCGCGCTTGGTGATATTCCCTTTGGCGACGGCGGGCTCGGCGTCGCTGTCGGGTCACACCGCCGGGGCCGGCTCCCGGTGGGGGAACTGCCGGAGTTCACTCGCCGGGCCACGCCTGAATCGCCTGTGACGGCGCCGCAACCGACACAGGGCGTCGACCCGCGACTCGTCAACGACCACTGGCACACCGCCGCTATGGAGCCCGGTGACCTCATCGTCTTCCACACCAACCTGGTGCACCGCGGCCTGCCGGCCACCAGCGACCGCATCCGCATGGCACTGGCGGTGATCGCCTCCGGTCACGCCGACCCCCGGCCCCCGGTGACTTACACGCCTCCGGAGGGGCAGGCACGCCGCACGCGGGTCAAGGAGCTGGTCGCGTCACTGGGACTACCCGCAGAATCGATAACCAGGATCTATAGCGATCTCTGCATGTCTGGAATGGAGATCACTGAAAAGACCGTACGCGCTGCGTCGCACGACGTGTACTCACAGTGGCGCAATTGCGCGCCTGCCGCGCTGGCCGCTGACGCGGCTCGACAGGAAGTCGGTCGGGTATCTCCGCGCAGATGTTGCTGAGCCGTGGCAGGTCGTTGCGGAACGCTAGCTCAGTGGCCAGCCGGACCGCGCACATCGACGGTCCGGCGCGCTCTGGCGACGGTCTTGGTTGCCGGGTCAGGCAGTTCTCCGACGCAGCGGCGGCAGGGCCCCGGCGATGAGCAGGATGCCGGCGATGAGCACGAGGTTCTTGACGACGAACTCCCCTCGGTGGTGAGTACCAGCGGGTTGCCGTCCTGGAACGTGACGCCGGGTTGTGTCACCAGGACCAGGAAGGTGCCGGTCAGGTGGGCCACCATCGCGGCGAGGACGGGACGCAGCCACCGTCCGGTGATCAACGCAGCCCGGCGAGGATCTCGAAGGCGCCCAGTGCGGGCACCAGGATGGACCCCGGGATGGGCACGAACGCGATCGTGTTGGCGACAAGCTCGGCGACCGGGGTCATGTTGGCGATCTTCAATGCGCCGAACCAGACGAACACCAGGCCCAGCGCCCAGCGCATGAGGGTGGGGGCGTGGTTGCGCAACAGGGTGTTGACCCGCTCGTCGATGGCGGCGATGGGGTTGGGGCGCTCGGTTGGGTTGGGCAGGTTCGGGTGCGGGCGGGTCACCCGGCAGAGCCGGCGGAGGTCACCGCGCACCAGCCTTAGCTCCTTCGATGCAGTACCAAGCGATCAATTTCAGCACCTTGCAACGAGCTTAGTTGGTGCTCAGGTGAGCGTGATTATGGTGTATTCTTGGGCCCAATGACCCGCATCACGATCGACGTCAACGACGAGTGGCTCGAGGCTGCGCGCGACCTCCTCGGCACACAGACCAAGGTCGCGACAGTGAACGAGGCGCTGAGGTCGTTCGCAGTGCGCAAGCAAGCGGAAGAGATTGTCGTCGCCCTGGACAGCGCCGACATGGACTACTCCGGCTCGGTGGAGGCCTGGCGATTCGGCGGCGGCCGCGACCTGGCCCGCGTCATCGAAGACGCGCAGGAGCCGCGCAGCGCCTGATGGCCGGAAACGTCTACCTGGCGGACACCACCGTCTACGTGCTCCAGGATCGAAACCAGCAAGTGCGCCGCCGCTTTACCGCCCTGCTCACCGAGGGACGGCTGGCGGCCTGTCAGATGACCGCACTGGAGTACCTCAATAACGCCGCCAACCCGAGCAGCTACGAATTGGTGTGGGGTGCCCTCCATGGACAGCGCTGGATCAACGTCACCACCGAGGCCATGGATCGAGCGCTGGACGTACACCGCGAGCTGGCCTCGACAAGCCAGCACCGGAACTTTCGGCTTCCCGACCTCATCATCGCTGCCACAGCAGAATTGAGTGGGGCGACCGTCCTGCACTACGACACTGACTACGACCGCATCGCCGACGTCACCGGACAGCCCATGGAATGGGTGGTCGAACGAGGATCACTGTAAGACGGTCAACCCGGGAGTTCGTCGGCTCATTCAGCAGGTCAACTCGTCGGCCGGTTGGGCGCCGTGCTCGCGCAGCCACCGGAGCAGTTCGACGGCATTGCTGCGCGCGGCGGTGTCGAGCGGTGTCATGTTCTCCCATGGTGGTATCCAGTTCACCTTGGCCCCGCGGCCGAGGAGATACTCGGCGGTGTCTTGCTGGCCGCCATGGCAGGCCGCCCAGAACGCGCGATTGACCTCGTCCGGCGTGGGTACCTCAGGCGGGACGAAGTAGCTCTCGACGCGGTCCATCAACCCGAGTGACGCGGCGGCGAACAGGTTGGTCCGGGCCCCGCGCTCGACCAGCCGATGCGCCGCCCTCCAGTTCTTGAAGGCCGTTGCGTCCGCGAGCGGGGGACCGTCGGCGATCACCGCCCCGGGTGCATTGATCTCGGCGCCGGCGTCCAGGAGCGCGTCGAGGACCGAGACGTCGTCGGTGCTCGCGGCCCAGTGCAGCGGGGTCTCCTCGTGTGGGCCGCGGAACCGGGCATTGACGTCCGCGCCGGCCTCGACGAGTGCGGCGACCGTCGCGGCACCGTGGGGGAAGTGGCCGGGCCAGTCCGTCACGACGTGCAGCAGCGTGCGCGACATGCCATCGGGGTCATCGTCGCCGAGCCGCACTGCGGCCAGACCGGGATGCTCGGCCATCACCCGGAGCGGGGTCGAGCGGTTGCTGCTGCTGGCGCCATCCGGGCTCAACGAGCCCGACCCGTGGGCCTGGGAGGCACTCAAGGTCCCGGTCCTGGGCGAGATCCTGGCCAAACTCGGCACCGGCCGCTCGGCGGTCGCTGCCACCGTCCGGAGTACCTATTTCGCTAACACCGCGCTGGCCACCGACGGGGTGATCGAGGCGATGTGGGCGCCGGGCACGTTCACCGACAACGTCCACGCCACCTACGAGCTTGAACGCAGCCTGGACTGGCGGGTCACCGAAGCCGCGCTCGGCGTCACCCAGACGCCGACGTTGGTGATCTGGGGCGCCCAGGGCCAGGTGCTGCCGGCCACCCACGCCGCCCGCTTCGGCGCGCTGATGCCGGACGCGACGGTTCACCTGCTGGAGGGCTGCGGGCACGCCCTGACCCTCGACTGCGCCGACCGGGTCACCCCACTGATGGAAGAGTTCCTCCGTGTCCGATGACCGCGTGGAGTGGGTGGGAATGGTCCGGGCCGCCCAAGCAGGCGACACCATCGCCATGAACGACCTGCTGGACCACCTCGCCCCCTACGTCGGGCGGATCTGCGGCCCGATCGCGCTGAACAGCGGACCCGACGCCACCCAGGAAGCTCTGATCGCGGTGTTCCGGTCGCTGCGCACCCTGCGGGAACCCGCCGCCCTGCACGGCTGGGTCCGGGCAATCGCCGTCCGCGAAGCGATCCGACAGGCTCGACGTGACCAGCGGGCCATCCCAGTCGAGCTCAGCGAGGTCCCCGCCCGCGGGGATCCGTAGCTCGGCGCCGACATCGGCGACGTGCTGTCCCGGCTCTCACCCGAGCACCGGGCGATCCTGGTATTGCGCGATCTCGAAGGGCTCGACGAACGCTCCGCCGCCGCGGTGCTTCAGGTCCCCGCCGGCACCGCGAAATCCCGTCTGCACCGTGCCCGCGACCACTTCCGGAAGGCATGGTCATCATGAACCACCGCTGGCCCTAGGCAGAACTGGACGCCGTGCAACGGCTGCGGGTCCTGGCCGCCCCGATCACCGGCGCGGTGGTCACCGAGCGCGTCCTCAACGCGCCGATCGAGAGGGTCTGGGCACTGCTGTCCGATCTGGAAGGCGCGTTCGGGCACCTTCAGCCAGACATGCGTAACCTGCGGATCACCCAACGCTCTGGCGACCGGCTCGAAGCCCGCGCCCACAGCCGCTACGGCATGCGGGCCCGGTTCGACGGCGTCCTGCGCCCCGGATGGTGCCTGCTGCAGAGCCGGTTCCTGATCATCGGGATGGCTGCCGCACCCGAACCCGGCGGCGGCACCCGCGTCGCGCTCACCGGCGGCACCCGCATCCCCGGCAAAGCGATGCTGTTCCCCATCGGTGTCCGCCGCGAGGCCCGCCGCTCCCTGGACCGGCTCGAACACGCCATCAACGAGCGGCGTTGAGAAACCGCAAGCGTGATCACCGGCGGGCCGTCTCGGCGTAGGCGCTGGCGAGGCGTTCAGCCACTGTCGGCTTGTCGTGGGGTGGGGGCGGCACGCCGAGGTGGACCCCCCGCAGCTCGTCCATGAACTCCTGCCACAGCTCCGGCCCGCCGGCTTCGAGGAGTTCGGCGCGGACGCGCAAGCGGGTGGTGGTCGGGCGGTGACGCCGTCCCCAGGCGCCGAGCTGGGCGAACACCGGCACGAGCTCGATGGCCTGCTCGGTGAGGCTGTAGGTGGCCTTGCAGCCCCGACCGGCGCCGTCGCGGGTCAGTAGCCCGCCGGCGACCAAGCGTTTGAGCCGGTCGGCGAGGATGTTCGACGCGATGCCCTCCTCGGAGCCGGCGAGCAGCTCGCGGAAGTGACGCCGACTGCCGAACATCACGTCACGTAACACGAGCAGGCTCCAGCGGTCCCCGAAGACCTCGACCGCGGCGTTGATCGGACAGCCCGATCGAGCGTCCCGGTCCATCACGCCTCCTGCCGTCAAAGTGCTTGCACTTTACCACCGGTAGACCGTACAGTCTTTCATGCTGATTGCAAAGTGCAATCAGCATGAACCGACGTCACCGTGGACGTACTCCAAGAAGGTGGACCGATGACTAACCTGGGCGACACCCTGGAGACGCACGTCAGCAACGGATCGGTGCCGGGAGCGGTCGGCCTGGTGGCTCGCGGCGAGCGGGTCGAGGTGCAGGCTGTCGGCTCCCTCGACGTCGAGGGCACCTCCCCGATGGCCAGGGATTCGATCTTCCGCATCGCGTCGATCACCAAACCCATCACCGCCGCGGCGGTCATGATGCTGGTCGAGGACCAGAGGATCGCGCTGGAGGACCCGATCGGGAAATGGCTGCCGGAGCTGGCATCGCCGACCGTGGTGCGTACGCCGACCAGCCCCATTGACGACGTGATCCCGGCTACCAGGCCGATCACCGTGCTGGATCTGCTCACCTCCCGTGCTGGGTACGGCTTCCCGTCGGACTTCTCGCTGCCGGCGGTCGAGCTGTTGTTCACCGTGCAGAAGGATGGCCGCGAACCGCAACTTCCCCCGTCTCCGGACGAGTGGATGGCGGCACTGTCGCGTATTCCGCTGCTGCGCCAGCCGGGCGATGCCTGGCTGTACAACACCTGCTCCGACCTTCAGGGCGTGCTCATCGCCAGGGTGTCGGGCCAGCCGTTCTCCGAGTTCCTGGCCGAGCGGTTGTTCGAGCCCCTCCGCATGACCGATACCGGATTCGTGGTGCCGCCTGGCAAGCTCGACCGCTTCACCAGCTACTACCGGACCGACCCAGCGGGCGGTCTCGAGCTCGCCGACGCCCCCGACGGGCAGTGGAGCAGCCTCCCGGCGTTCCCATCCGGAGCGGGCGGCCTGGTCGGAACCGTCGACGACTGGTACTTCTTCGCCCGGATGCTGCTTGCCGGCGGGACCGTCGACGGCCGCCGGCTGTTGTCGCCTGAATCGGTGCGGCAGATGACCACCAATCACCTGACCAAGTCTCAGCGCGATGACGGCGAATTGTTCCTGGAGGGTCAGGGTTGGGGTTTCGGCGGCTCAGTCGACGTGGAGACCATCGATCCGTGGAACATCCCCGGACGTTACGGCTGGGTCGGCGGAACCGGTACAACAGCGCACATCATTCCCTCCGCAGGCGCGGTCACCATCTTGCTCACCCAGCTGGCAATGGACGGACCGCTCCCGCCCGCTCTGATGCAGGACTTCTGGCGATGCACCGCCGAGGAGTGAAGCAACGCGTTCCCTGCGGGGTCCCGTACACCCGTCCGCTGACGTGTCCCGGGAGTTCAGGGCGGTCATCGAGGCGACGGACCAGGAGGCTGACCAGGCTCACGATGCGATCGCGCGTGCCGGTCGGACCGGCATTGACCGACCGGGCGGGGGGATCGAGACTGTCGCTACGGCGTCCAAGGGAGGATTTAATGGCGTGGCACCTGGAAGGCACTTACTTCGAGAACTGCTCGTGCGACATGGTCTGTCCGTGTACGACCTCGGGGCTATCCATGCCCGCCGACCAAGAGCGCTGCCATGTGGTGCTGGCCTTCCACGTCACCCGCGGTGAGGTGGACGGCGTCGACGTGAGCGACAAGACCGTGGTTGTGGTGGCCGACACCCCGCAGTTGATGAGTGACGGCAACTGGCGGGTGGGAATGATCATGGATGCAGCGGCCTCCGCTGAGCAGGCCACAAAGCTCGGTGCGGTGTTCGGCGGGCAGGTGGGTGGTCCGATGGCCATGCTGGCTCCATTAATCGGGGAGACGCTGGGCATGGAGTCCGCGCCGATCGACTACTCCGACGATGATCGCCGCCACTCGCTCAAGGTGGGGGACCTCATCGACATCGAGATCGAAGACTTCATCGCCCCGGGCAACCCCGGCGGTGAGGTTGAGCGGCTCACCGGCATGTTCCATCCCGCCAACTCCACGCTGACGATTGCCAAAGCCACCCGGTCTCAGGTGAACGTCTTCGGGTTGGAGTTCGCCAATGGCGACAAGAACGGCCATTCGGCACCGTTTTCATGGTCAGCCTGAGAGCAGCCACGGCACGCCGCCGTCACCTGACGCCACCAGGCGCGGTGCTGCTGTTGCTTGCATCCGGTGCCTGGCTGGCCGTGGTGAGCCTGGCCGGGGGCGTGGGCGCCGCGCCGGGCACGATGGGCCTGGGCATCGGCGCCTTCATCGCGGTATGGACGCTGATGATGGCGGCAATGATGCTGCCCTCGGTCGCTGGCGTCGCCTCGATGTATGCCCGCACCATCCGCAACCGCCGGGCGCTGCGGTTAGGCGGCTTCGTCTCGGGCTATGTGTTGGTCTGGTCCGCGGCGGGCGTCCCAGCCTTCGCCTTGGCCTGGGTGGCCGGGCGGCTCGCCGATCACCATCCCGGCATCGCCACTGGCATGGCTGCTGGCATCTTCACCGCCTGCGGGCTGTATCAGCTCACCCCGGTCAAGGACCGCTGTCTGGTGCACTGCCGTTCACCGCTGGCCCAACTGTTGCACTTCGGTACTTTCCGGGGACGGCTGCGGGAGATGCGAGTCGGGCTGTTCCATGGGTCCTACTGTTTGGGTTGTTGCTGGGGGCTGATGGTGCTACTTGTCGCCTTCGGCATGATGAACATCACGGCCATGGTGATTCTGGCCGCCGTCGTCTTGGTGGAAAAGTGCTTCGCCCGGGGCGTGGTTTTCTCCCGCGTGATCGGGGTAGTGGCGTTGGGTTTGGCTGTTGCAGTGGTGTGGCTGCCGGGCCTGGCACCGGGACTTGATGGGTCGGGAGCCGTGATGAGTCCCATGGGCGGCATGTAGCCCGCCGTCTGCCGCGATTCTAGTGCGCCAGGGTACGCGGCTGTCGCATCACGCGTTGCCAGGCGACCGACATACGGCTCGTAGTTGAGTCCAAGGTCGGGCTCTCTTCGCCGGATTTGACGGGCGGGGGGGGGGGGGGTGGGGCGGGGCCCCCCCCACGCCCGGGGGGGGCCCGCCGACGCCGCCTACGACGACGTCCTGACCGCGATCGGCACCGCCACGGCCGACGGCACCCTGCTGCGCGGCGAGGTGCTCGCCAGGTGGCAGGAGCTCGTCGGCACCGGCGAGCTGCTGCGCAC
>CAXUFG010000099.1:0-18693 GCA_964250265.1 uncultured Pseudonocardiaceae bacterium
CCCCGCTCCGGCGGGCGCCGCCGCCCCCCCCCCCCACCCCCCCCCCCGCCCCCCCCCCCCCCCCGCTCCACCCATCAGATTTCAGGACAAGAGGAGCTGTCATGAGACTACGGCGGGGCGAGCGCGACCGCCTTTCCACCGATCATTGGGTAGTCACCGAGGCCGCCGCACAGCGGTGGGTGCAGGCCAGGGTGACCGGGCGCCGGTGGTGGTCGTGGTGAGGCGCGAGTATCGGGCGCTGGGTCGGGAGCTGCGGTACGGCCCGGTCCTCAGGCGCCGCTCGCTGCTGGGCCGGGGGCTGGGGTGGGTGCTGCGGCATCTGCCCGAGCTCCTGCTCGTGGTGCTGCTGATCCACCTCTGGCAGATCACCGCGGAGTGTGTCGGGCCACTGTGGACTGACGCCCTCATCCTCACGATTGGGTGGGGCTGGTGTGGTGGCGGCGCTCGCGGCGGTGGCTGATCGGTGTGCTCGGCTGCATGCTCACCCGCGCCAGACTGCGCGCCGCGTTCGCTGAGTTGCGGCTCTCGCGGCGATCCGGGCGGCTGCCGGTCACCCTCGCCCTAATCCCTACCGCGGTCGGGGAGCGGGTCTGGTTGTGCTGCCCGATCGGAGTCTGCGCTGAGGACATCGCTGATGAGGCTGATCGGCTGCGCGCCGCGTGTTTCGCCCGCGAGATCCGCATTACCCGCGATCGCCGCTTCTCCGCGCTGGTTGTCGTCGAGGTGATCCGTCGCGATCCCCTCGCCGCGACTGCTCCGATTCCGTCACCGTTGGGGAGGTTCGATGCTCCGCATCCGCGGCACAGCCGCTAACGGCACGTGCGAGTCGTTGTCGATCTGGCAGCCGGTGCAGCTCGGCATCGATGAACACGGTGCGCCTGTGCGGGTCGGGTTGGGCGAGCGCAACCTGCTCGCCGCGGGTGAGCCCGGCGCCGGCAAGTCCGTGGGCCTGAACTTGATCGTGGCGCACGCTGCGCTCTCCCTGGACTGCCGCCTGATCCTGATCGACGGCAAACAAGTCGAACTCGGGCTCTGGCGGTCGTGCGCGGATGCGTTCATCGGCCCGTCCATCACTGACGTCATCGACCTGCTCAAACAGCTCCAGAAAGTGATGGACACTCGATACGGCGAACTGCTCGACACCGGCCGCCGAAAGATCACACTCGCGTGTGGCCACCCGGTCGTGCTGGTGGTCTTCGACGAACTCGCCTACTTCTCGGCCACCGTCGGCGAGGCCAAGCAACAGAAAGAGTTCGTCGCGTTGGTCCGGGATCTGGTCGCCCGCGGCCGCGCCGCCGGGGTCATCGTGGTGGCCGCGACACAACGACCGTCAGCGGACATCATCCCCACCAGCCTGCGGGACCTGTTCGGCTATCGGTGGGCGTTTCGGTGCACCACCGACGCCAGCTCCGACGTAATCCTCGGCCACGGCTGGGCCTCGGCGGGCTACAGCGCCGCCCAGATCGACCCGACCGCTCGCGGCGTCGGGTGGCTGATCGCCGAAGGCGGCACCCCCCGGCGGATGAAAGCCGCCTACCTCTCCGACGACCAAGCCGCCCGGATCGCCCAGCACGCCACCTGGCTCCGAACCCACGTCGCCATCACCGGGACCGGGACCGATGCAGCATGAACACCACAATCACGCTCCCGTCGCGCACGGTGGAGGAGATCGTTCGGCGGGCCGAGCGACCGGCCTTCGACCGCTGGGCCGAGCAAGTGGCCCCGCTGCGGGCACTGCTCCCATCCGGTGCGGCTTCGCGGCCGCATCGAACACCGCTCCGCCGATGGCCGACATGTCACTTACTCGACGGAGACCGAGCCGGATCGCGTGCTGCTGATCCGATGCGGCAACCGCCGCGCCGCGGTCTGCCCGTCCTGTTCCTATGAGTACGCCGGGGACATGTGGCAACTCCTCTACGCCGGCGGCGCCGGTGGCCGCAAAGGTGTCCCGGAGTCGATCCGGTCGCATCCCCTGGTCTTTGCCACACTCTCACCGCTCCGGGGTTTGGGCCGGTGCACACCACTCGCGCCGACCGCACCAAGGGACCCGCGCGCTGCCGACCCACCCATGGCACACCGAGGTTATGCCGCCACGGGCGGCCGAGCTGGTGCACCGCGATCCATGCCGAAGATGACCCGCGGCTCGGGCAGCCGATCTGCTCGGATTGCTACGACTACCCGGGGCACATTGCGTTCAACTGGCACGCCCCCGAACTGTGGCGCCGGTTCACCATTGCCGTCCGCCGCGCACGGGCTCGACAGTCCGAGTTGACCGCGGCAGGGTTCGCGCGGCAGTGCCGGGTGTCGTTTGTCAAGGTCGCGGAATTCCAACGCCGCGGCGTGGTCCACTTCCACGCCCTCATCCGGCTCGACGCCGCTGACGCGGACTACCAGCCACCCCAGATCAGCATTGATGCGGCCCGGGCTGGCTGAGGCGATCCGCCGGGCCGCTACGCACGTGCGGCTCACCGTCGACATGCCCGAGGGGTCCGGGCTGGTGTTGCGCTTTGGTGACCAGCTCGACACCCAAACCATCAACAGTGGCCCGACCGGCCCGCTGACTCCAGAGCGCGCCGCGCGGTACATCGCGAAATACGCCACCAAAAGCGCTGAGGACTTTGGCCTCGGTGAGCGTCGCATCACCCCCGAAGCATTCCCCCACCTTGACGTCAACGACCACGTGCACCGGCTCGTCCACACCGCCTGACAACTCGGCGAACACCCCGCCTTCGAAGGGATGCGGCGGTGGATCCACATGATCGGCTTCCGTGGTCACTGCGCCTCAAAATCCCGCCGCTACTCCACCACCCTCGGTGCCATCCGAGGGGAACGCCGGGCCTACCGCCAACGCCAAGCCGCCGAACACGCACGGGAACTGCCACTCGAGGAACAGGACACCACGCTCGTCGTCGCCCGCTGGGAGTTCGCCGGAACCGGCTACCTCACCATCGGAGATGCCGCCCTCGCCCTCTCCGCCGCCGCCCAAGCACGCGAACAACGACAAGCCGCACGAGAGGCAGCGTAAATCCACGACAAGAAACGCGAGAGGAGCGACGGTGGCGGAGGAATATCTCACCATTCCCGAGGTCGTTGCCGAGCTGCGCGTGCCTCGATCGACCTTTTACTACTGGCGCCAGCTCGGACGCGGACCGAAAGCGCTGAAGCTGCCCAACGGTGACGTCCGTATCCGGCGCCGCGACCTGGATTCCTGGTTATGCGATCTGGAGGAGTGTATGAGATGAGTAGCTACGAATTCCGGATGTGGGGCATCCGAAAACGGGACCGGCAGAAACCCTATCAAGTCAGATGGTTGGTCGCCGGCCGCTCGCATGCGGAGACCTTTGTGACCCGTGCGCTGGCCGAGTCTTTCCGTGCTGAACTGATGTCGGCCGCCCGCGCCGGGGAAGCGTTCGACGAAGTCACCGGGCTACCGGAATCCCGGGCGCGAGATGTGCCGTGGTTCGACCACGCGATGTCTTACGTGGATACCAAGTGGCCGCGGGCGGCAGCGAAGTCACGCAAGTCCATCGCGGAAGCGTTGACGACGGTGACCATGGCACTACTACTCCCCCGCCGTGGCCGCCCCGACGATGCCCTGATCCGCCGGGCCTTGTTCGGATGGGCCTTCAACACCGGGCGCCCAACCACAGGAAAACCCTCGGCCGAGATCGCTGAGGCGCTCGCCTGGGTGGCCGGCGCGTCCCGACCGGTGTCCTCGCTGCGCGATCTGGCAGTGATCCGCAGTGTGCTCGATGCGCTCACGGTGCGCCTGGATGGCAAACCCGCGGCAGCGACCAGCGTCTACCGCAAGCGCGCCGTGTTCTACAACGCGCTCGGGCTCGCGGTCGAGCGACGGTTGCTGCTGAACAATCCAGTTGACCAGGTGCAATGGACAGCACCCGATGTGGCCGAAGCGGTGGACCGCCGGGTTGTGGCCAGTCCAGCCCAGGTGCGCGCGCTGCTCGACGCCGTGCGGGCCAGCCACGCCGCGGCGAGTACCTGGTGGCCTTCTTCGGGTGCCTGTACTACGCGGGCATGCGTCCGGCCGAGGTCGTGGCCCTGCGGGCGGGTGACTGCGAGCTACCGGCATCCGGGTGGGGACGGCTGCAGCTTGCCCGGTCAGAACCCTGGGCCGGTCAGGAATGGACCGACAACGGCGAGGCTCGCGAACGCCGCGCGCTCAAGCGTCGCGCCTCCAACACGGTCAGGACTGTGCCGATCCCCGCCGAGCTGGTCAGCCTGCTCCGCGCCGACCTGGAGACCTTCGGGACCGGGGAGGCCGGAGCGGTGTTCCGCAACGAACGCGGCGGCCCGTTCAACGAAGCGAGCGCCCGACGGGCTTGGCCAGGGCACGGATCGCAGCTCTCGCCGAGGAGCAGGTCCACTCGCGCTGGCGCGTCGGCCTTACGACTTGCGGCATGCCGCGGCCTCGCTCTGGCTCAACAACGGCGTGCCCGCCACGGAGGTCGCGCGGCGGCTCGGTCACGACGTGGCCGTGCTGCTCAAGATCTACGCCAACTGCATCGAAGGACAGGAAGGACAGATCAATGACCGGATCACCGCCGCTCTCACGGCCCATCACGACCATGAGACACTGCCCCCGGCGCCAGCCGTGGATACTGCGGCCCAGCCAAACCCGCGGACCAGACGCGGACCAGAGCCAGCACGTTAGGCTCCGGACCGGGAAAGACCGCAGGTCAGCCCTCGTAGCTCAGGGGATAGAGCATCGGTTTCCTAAACCGTGTGTCGCAGGTTCGAATCCTGCCGGGGGCACTACATTGATCTTGTATTTTCGCAGGTCACACCGGGTTCCTACGCAAGGCGTCGAAACGGCCATTGGCAAAGCCGCAGGTCAGCCCAGGTCCGGTTGGTGCCCTACGGGGGTGTGGGGTTCCAAAACTCCGACTAGAGCGACGCCGTGGGCGACGGTGGAGGCTCCCGACAGGGCGACCGAAGTGATCTCCCACTCATTCATATACGGCTGATTGTGGTAATAGTCGTACCGGTCTTTGGCTAGTGCTGCCGACTTACCTAGCACGTCGAGTTGTTGGGTGGCTTCTTGAATTGGGCCTGGCGCACAGATCTGATTGCGACGGGAGGGTGACCCCGATGGCCGCGTACACCGGCCGGTTCGCGGCCTGGCCCTCCCGCACCTTCACCACGATCGCATCGATGAAGATCGCCACGTACACCGGGTCCAGCGGACGATGTGACCATTCCTCCATCTCCGCAACGACCTTATCGGTGATCCGGGGCACCGTTTCCTTCGACACCGACGCACCATAAATATCGTGGAAATGCGCCGAGATCTCACCCGTCGTGAGACCCCTCGCGTACAACGACAACACAATTTCATCGACGTCACCAAGACGACGCTGCCATTTCTTCACAATCGCCGGGCTAAACGTGCCCTCCCGATCCCGCGGGACAGCGATCTCCACCTCGCCCACCGCGTCCGAGATCACCGTCTTCGACCGACAACCATTGCGGATATTCGCCGACTCGCGATCAGGATCAGCGTCGTGCAGCTCGTATCCGAGATGCTCGGTCATCTCCTCGTTCAGCGCGGTTTTCCAGCACGCTTTTCGTGAACAGCTTCAACAGCCCATTCGGGCCGGTCAGCGCCAAGCCCTGCTCCCGCGCCTGGGCCACCATCGCCGCCGCAGCCACCCCCTCGGGCGACAACTGCCGCCCCACCTTCTTGATCTTTGTCCATGAGCTCACAGCCTCAGATGTCATCACTCACAGTGCCCATCCCACCGGACCACAGCCCGGCGTGTCGGGCCGAAAACACCGTTCGCTGCACAGTCCCCGCCACACGGGTGTCTGGAAATCTCAATAGGTCGTGTAGGATTCCGCTTACGGCATCATGGGTGACGCCGCAATCACCGTAGCACTGCGCCTTTCCGGCTTAAGTGGATTCTATTCGTCCAAGGGCGATCCTGTTCTTTTGGCTGAGCGCTGATCACGCGGACGATGAGGAAGTAGCAATCCCTTCAATCGCACAACCGATGAGCTGACCTTCGATGTCGGCCCTGGCCGTTAGGTGTTCGGGAGGCCGAGGTAGGGGAACTCGTTGAGCAGGTCGTCGTGGGGCTTGAGGCCGGTCGGGGGGATCTTGCCGTGGCTAAGCCAGGCGAAGCGCATGCTGTAGACGTCGTCGGTGAGGACGCGGCCGTTGGGGTAGGCGGCGGGCCTGGTGCGGTCGTAACGCAGGATGTCGGGCAGCACCATGAGGGCTGCCTGCCTGGCCTCCTCGGGCGGGTAGCCGTTGTTTTCCAGGATCTTGGACCACGGTGCCAGGTAGTTGGCGACGTCGTCGGCTGGCTGCCGGGAGTTGTAGAGGTCTTTTTCGCTGTCGGGGTTGATGAACGGGTTGATGGTCGGGTTGCCGCCGCGGTCCATCTGGGTGAGCATGCCGTCGCGGCGCAGGCTGATCGAGGCGCAGACGCCGATTACCGGGCCGGCGCCGAGCATGTCGTCGGGCACCTCCAGCGCGATCGAGAAGACGTTGTTGCCGGCGAAGTCGTCGTGGCCGGTCCACTGGAATCCGTGCAGGGCTCCCTCGATATCGGCGAAGAACGGTTCGCTGCGCGCCCCGGCGAACAGCCGGATCCCTTCGACCTGGATGGGCTGGGCCATCGCGTCGAAGCTGATCGGGAGGGACGAGGTGAGCACCTGGCCGACCGGTCCTGGCTCGCGGGCCTGGGCGCCGGTGGCGTAGTAGACGGTCGCGGTTTGCGCGCCGTTGTCGCGCTCGGAGAAGGTGAAGGTGAAGGCGACGTCGGCCTGCGCGTCGCCGTCGTTGTCGATGTTGATCCGGTAGACCGCGCCGGGGTGAAACTCCCGGTTGGTGATGACCGTCGAGGGCAACTCGATGGGGGGCCGGACCGTCGGGTTCGAGTCGATGATCAGCACCGTCTTACCCGGGTCTTCTGTTGAGCTGAATGCGTATACGTCGGTGAGGTCCAGCCGCGTGTCGTCGCCGGGAAACCGGAGATTGGCGGCGCTGAAGTGGTTCGACATGGTGACTCCTTTGATGGTGATTGCGAGGATTGGTAGTACTGCGCCCGAATCAGCGTGGGCTAGAGTCCGGGCCGTGATGGGATGACATGGGCGGTGCGCTTGAGCACCCGGCTCGACGGTCGTTGCCCTTGCTTGGTGTCGTCGCCCTCAGCCGGCCGGACGTCCGATGCCCGGGTCGCTTGGGTGTGGCGTGAACGGCGTGACCGTGACGGTCATCCACTCGTGCAGCGGCATCGAGGCGAGCACCTGGCGCAACTCGTCCTCGTCGGTGGTGTTGAACAGGCCGAAGGTGCGCCATTCGCCGGGCGCCTCCGGTGGCTTCCACAGCCGCAGCAGGTGGCCTTGTGCGGCGAGTTCCTTCGTCCGCGCCGTCTCGCGTCGTTTGGTGTCCTCGACGGTCTCGCCGGAGGTTCCTTTGGGAACGGTGGTCACCATGTCAACAAGAAATTCCATGGCGGTGCTCCTGTTCAGCTGTGAACGCTGTGGTTGCCGTCTGAGTCGCCGAGCCGGGACACCTGGTAGTGGTTGATGAGCCAGGTCTCGCCGGTGCGGCGCAGGATGACGCTGAGATATACGGTCAGCGTCGGCCGGTCGGTGAAGCCGAAGTCGACGCTGAGGTAGCCCAGGACCAGATCGTCGGCGAGTCGCCGGGTCTGCAGGACGGTGTAGTCCGCGGTCATGCCGATGGGCTGGCTGTCGTAGTACGCGGCCACGCTGTCCGGGCCGACGCTGTACGGGTGCAGGCCCTGGAAGATCGCGTCGTCGGTGAAGTACGTCGCAACGCGCTTCGGATCGTGCGCGTCGAGCGCCGATTTCCACTGGTCGAGCACGGTCGTGAGGACGTCGGTCTCAGTGCTTGTCATGATGGTCTCCTTTGTCTGTGACAGCTGGGAATCGGCTATGGATGCTCAGTGGCCCGCGCTCTGGCCGCCGTCGACGTGCAGGATCTCGCCGGTGACGAACGGAGCGTTCTCCAGGTAGACGATCGCGTCGACGACGTCGCTGATGTCGCCCATCCGGCCGAGCGGGTGCAGACCCGCGAGCGTGTCGTGCGTTTCGGCCGGGTGCATGGGTGTGCGGATGACGCCGAGAGACACGGTGTTGACCCTGATGCCGCGCGCCGCGTACTCGATCGCCAGCGACTTCGTGACCGCGTTCAGGCCGCCCTTGGTCAGTGCCGCCAGGGCGGACGGCACGGCGGAGTTAGCGTGGTCGACCAAGCTGGTCGAGATATTGACGACGTGCCCGCCTTCCCCGTCGAGCATCGCGGCAATGGCCCGTTTCGAGACCTCGAAGAAGCCACGCAGGTTCACACCGGTCACCACGTCGTAATCGGCGTCGGTGTAGTCGGTGAACGGCTTCGCCACGAAAACACCCGCATTGTTGATCAGGGCGTCGACGCGGCCGAAAGTGGCCAGCGCCTGCTCGATCACGCGGGCGCCGACCGCCGGGTCGGCGATGTCGCCCGCGACGGCCAGGATGTCGGGATCCCCGGACGGGGTGATGGAGCGCGAATTCGCGACCACGGCGTAGCCGAGCTTGTGGTAGGCGACGACCAGAGCCGCGCCGATGCCCTGCGAAGCGCCGGTGATGACGGCAACTTTCTGGGTGTTCATGACAGTCGGTCTCCTGGTCTTTAGGGCGTGCGGTATCCACACCGCGGTGCGCGGTGCTGTCTTGGGGTGTGAGTTCCGGTTAGCTGGTGGCCGTGTCGCCGGCCGCGAGGACCGGCAACCGGTTACTGAGTCCGTGCCGGGCGAACGCGGCCCGGACCTCGTCGATGCATTCCGTGTAGTGGTCCCAGCCTTCGACGTGGGCCGGGATGACGGTGGGCGAGGCCAAGATCGCCGCGGCTCGGGCCGCCTGGTCACTGGTGAGGGTCAGGTAGCCGTCCACGAACAGCATGGCGATGCCGATCGGCGCACAGCCGCCACCTGCTGGACGACGTCCAGGGAGGCGTTGCCGCCGCTGACATAGACGGCTGGGGTGTCCACACTGGACAGAACAAATCCGGTGTGTGTGGTCCCGTTCGGCCCTTCCTGCGCCGGTACTCCCGTGATGCGCAGTGCGACGCCGTCGAAACGGGGCAGGCTCAGGTGGTGCCACGGCGGCAGGGCGCGCGCGGATCCGCCGAGCCGCTGAGCGGCGTCCGAGGTGGTCAGCACGAGCGGGACCCGCTCCAGCAAGCCGGGATCATCGCCGTGCTGGTCGTGTGACAGCAGTACCACGTCGAACGGGCCGGGCTGGTCGAATGTCGGGTCGGTCAGCAGCCGCAGTCCCCCGGCCTCGATCACCAAGGTGGGGCCACCGATCAGCCGTACCGTTGCGCTTGCCATAGCCCGATAGTGAGCCGGGTGCGGGCTCGTTCGCCACGACCGGCTTGCTCTCTGGTGGTAGGCGCAGCCTCCTACCGCACTAAGCTCGGGACATGGAGCTACGCCAGCTTCGCTACTTTGTTGCCGTCGCCGAGGAGCTGAACTTCGGTCGGGCGGCGAGTCGGCTGCTCATCGCCAGTCCCTCCCTGTCCCAGCAGATCAAGGCGCTGGAACGGGATCTGGGTGTGCGCCTGTTCGACCGCGACCGCCGGTCGGTCGCCCTCACCGAGGGCGGTGCGGCGTTGCTGCCGAAGACCCGTGCGCTGCTGGCGCAGGCGGACGAGTTGCGCCGGTCGGCGTCGGGGATGGCCGCGAGCGAGCCGGTGCGGCTCGGTTACGTCAACTGGCGTCCCGCCGACCTGCTCGCGCGCGTGTCGGGTGTGGCGCAGCTACACGTGGACACGTGGGTCCTGCCCTCGCACGCTCAGGCGCGCCGGGTCGCCGACCACAGCATCGACCTGGCGATCTGCTGGGTACGGACCGGCGACCTGGCGCGGCATGGCCTGCAAGCGCGGCTGATCGGCGCCGAGCGGCTCTACACGATCAGTGTCGGAGCCGACACCGCCGAGGTTCACGCGAGGGACACCCTCGTGCTCATCGACGCCGACACCGTCAGCTGGGAATCCTGGAACGTCTTCGCCGAGGAGTTCGCCCGTGACACCGGCGCGCGTGTCGTCCGCGTCGAGGACGGTGGCATCACCGGCCCGGCGTTCTTCGACCACGTGCGCAGATTGCGCCGCCCAGTGGTCAACTCGCCGAAGGGCCAGACCACGCCGGTGCCACCCGACCTGACGCAGCGGCCGGTAGTGCACCCGTCGCCGTTCTGGACCTGGTCATTAGTCTCGCGGCAAAACGAGACCCGCACCGTGGTCCGAGCCGCTCTCGACGCGCTCAGCCGCGACGTCGGCCCACGCGGCCTGGACGCCGCCACCACGTGGCTTCCGGCCGACGATCCACACCGTCCCGCTCGGACGGCCAACCAGGATCACTCAGGGGCTGGAGCCGCGACGCCGTGATGGCATTGAGTACGTGATCGTCACGGTCCTGACCGGACTTGCTCTTGCCGAAATCGTCATCCGCGCAGGTGGGAGCTGTCGCGTGGCCTGTGGGATCTTGGGGCTGTTCGACTGAATCGGTACTGCCGCCTGGGCCGTCGCCGGCTGCGGCAGCATGATCGACCGTGCTGCTGCGACTGGCCTACCTCGGCGTGACAAACGTATTTGCCATGCTGCGCCTGCTGCCGATGAACAACCGAGACAAGGACGTGGAAATCCTCGCCTTGCGCCATCAGATCATGGTGCTGGAGCGGCAACTGGGCGAGGAGAGGCCGCGGTTTCACCCAAGCGATCGGGCGTTTCTGGCGGCGCTGCTGCACCAGCTCCCCCGGGATGTCTTGCGTAGGTTGCGTTTGCTGGTGCGTCCGGGCACTGTCCTGCGCTGGCACCGCGACCTGCTCGCACGCCGCCACGCCGCCCGGTCCCGGCCCAAGTGCGCGGGCCGGCCGCAGACCGTGCGCTCGATTCGTGCCCTGGTGCTGCGCCTGGCGCGGGAGAATCCCCGCTGGGGCTATCGCCGCCTGCACGGCGAACTGCTTGTGCTTGGCATCAAGGTGGCCGCATCCACGGTGTGGAAGATGTTGCAGGAAGCCGGGATAAACCCGGCGCCCGAGCGCGCCTGCAGTACGGGGGCCGACTTCCTGCGCTCGCAAGCCGACGCCCTGCTGGCCTGCGACTGCCTCGAAACGGTCACCTTGACCGGAGCGCGGTTGTCCGTGCTCGCGGTGATCGAGCATGCCAACCGACGGGTCCGGGTCCTGGGCGCGAGTGCGCACCCGACCGCCGCGTGGGTGGCACAAGCAGCGAAGAACCTGGTCATCGACCTCGAGGACGCTGGCTGCCGAGCGCGATTCCTCATCCGGGACCGCGATGGGAAGTTCCCAGCCCTATTCGACGCCGTTCTCAAGGACGCAGACATCGACGTCGTGCTCAGCGGCGTCCGGATGCCCCGCATGAACTCGATCATGGAACGTTGGGTACAGCCCTAATCTGGAACCAGCAGCACCTGCTCCACGCCCTGCGCGAGTTCGAACAGTTCTACAACGGCCACCGGCCACACCAAGGCCTCGCGAACGCACGCCCGTTGTACCCACTGCCCGCACAGGTCACCGATCCGGACAAGCTGGCCCCCCTCGACATACGAAGACGCGATCGCCTCGGCGGCATTCTCCACGAGTACCCACATGTGCGTAACCTGCGCGGACGCGATTTTCGGCAAGTGCAACGCTACCGCCAGCCGGCGCCCGGCGCGCTCGCGCCCTCAAGGACATCACCAGCTCAACCGAGTCAATACGGACAAGATGAGGATGCAGAAATGCCGCTCCGGAAGACCCACCACCCGGTCGGCGCCTACACGGCCGAAGAGAAGAAGGAGTTCGCCGAGATGAACCTCACTGACCACGCCGGAGTCCGGCTCACACACGGCAAGCCCAAGGTCAACGGCGTGGAGATCCACTACGCGATCGGCGGCGCCGGCGAGCCGGTGTTCTTGCTGCACGGCGTGCCGAAGACCATGTCGTACTGGCGCCACGTCGTGCCGCTGCTGACCCCGCACTACACCGTCATCGCGGTCGACAACCGAGGCTTCGGCGGCTCCCAGCGCCCCCTGACCGGCTACGACACCGCCACGATGGCCGGTGACGTCGCCGAACTGGCCACCCACCTGGGCTTCGACCAGTTCCGCGTCGCCGGCGAGGACTGGGGCGCGGCCATCGCCTACGCCGTCGCCGCCTTCCACCGGCCCCGGGTGCAGCAACTGGTGTTCCAGGAAACGCTCCTACCAGGATTGCCAGCCGGCGAACACGACCCCTCGCTCGCCGCCGACGACGGCCGCACCGGCTGGCACTTCAGCTTCTTCAGCCTGCCGAACCTGCCCGAGCTGCTGCTGGCCGGGCGGGAACGGCCGTTCTGGACATACTACGCCAGACGCCAGATGTGGGACCCCAGCGCGCTGGCCGAGGAGGACATCGACGAAATGGTGCACTCGGCCGAGCAGCCGGGCGGCACCAGGGCCATCTTGGAGATGTACCGCGCCCGCCAGACCGACGCCGAACAGAACCGCCCGCATTACGCCGACCCGATCAGCTGCCCGGTCCTGGCCGTCGGCGCGCAGGCCTATCTCGGGGACGAAGTATCCAAACAGCTCGCGCAAGTGGCCCGCGACGTCCGCGGCGCCGTCATCCCCGCGTCCGGTCACAACATCGCGCTGGAGAACCCGGCCGCCCTGGCCCAGGCCTACCTCGACTTCTTCGCAGGCGGCTAAGCCGCGGGTTCAGCCATGTGACCCAGCGGCATACAGATCATCCATTCGGCGCGACACTGGGCAGCCAACTTAGCGACCAGGCTGCCGTTCATAACGGCGGGTACGCGCGCGCCGGGAGCCTCGTCAGCACTCACAGTCCGTGCTCGGCATGCTCATCGAGCCCTGCCGGGGCGTCGCCACACACTCCAGCCGCAGGATCGTCATATAGCGAAGTCGCTAACACATGGTAGATCATGTCGTAGCTGACGCGGTCCCGGTGGAGCGGCGCACCGAGGCCGGTGACGCAGTACGGCAGCCTTCCTGGTCGTCCTTGGCGCCGGCCAGTTGGTTCGGTGGGGGGTGCGTCCTCGAGTTCGGCTTGCGCGGTGGCCCGGACTTGCTGCACACAACAACCGCCAGCCACCGGAACACTCACACCACGATCAGATAGAGGAGTCGAAACCACACGACCGACGATCGTGCCTGATCCTGATCTTTCCCTAACCTATAGGTCAACCGCACTCGCGAGGTTCTGGAGCGGTACAGGCCCGAACGTCGCCTGACCGCGCGCAATCCGGATGGTCGCAAGCTCGACGCTGATTGCTGGGTAAACGAGGAACCGGATCTACCAGTCGATCGCCGCGCTCTGCCTACGCACCCGCCACCGCCGACGCAAGCGTGGCCTCCACCGTGCCAGCGTCGACCCTACGACCGCAGCCTGACACAACCCGGGCATCTTGCACGGCCCGCTCCGGCCGGTCAGTCGATCAGCGAGAGATCGAAACCAGCTTCGATCACTAGAGTGCCCGTGGATAACCGCTGGTCACACCAGGTCCCATCCTTTGGTAATCCTGCCGGGGGCACCAGGTCAGAGCCACAAAGCGGCTTTGAGCTGCCAATTTGTGGTGCGGAGCGTGGTGCGAGGCTCGAACTGTGGTTCACGAGAGTCACAACTGACGAACGGATTTTCGGTCCAGCAAGATCATCCGAGGCGGAGGGGCGCGGGACGGGAATCCGGTGGCGGCCGACGCCACGAGGGGCAGCGCGATGAAGTTCCGAGGAAAACGTAGTCACCCTAGTAGTCCATGTATACACTTTCCTCGGTAACCACCCCCCGTTGGAGGGATCGAGAACGGAGGCCGCGTGTCCGGGAAGACTCTGGAGAATCTGCCTCCGACTTTCAGCTACGGCCAGGCACGCCAGCTTGGACTCTCGGACTATCGGCTCTATTCCTTGTCGGGTAGCCCGAGGGGATTTCGCCCTCGGGCTCCCACAGAACGGAGCGTGACAGTCTCCCGTCACTCCGCTCTTACCATCCGGTCGGGTGGAAACGGTGTGTCCATGCCCAGTGCGCGAATAGGATAGGGTCTCGTGTTACTACCCCGATCCACCACGCCTTGAGTCGTTTGAACCCACGCAGCCGCTTGTATTTCTTCCGAGCCCATCGCATCAGGTAGGTGTTGATGCGTTTGAGGAGTGGATCCATCTCGGTCCGGTAGTACCGGCCCCAGTAGGTCATCCAACCTCGCACGATCGGGTTAATCGATTTTGCGAGGTCGTTCAGAGTGTCGTTCGGTCGCCGGTGGAGCCGCCATCGACGGATCTCCCGACTTTTCTCGATCAGCTTGTCCCGGCTCATCGCGGGCTGGAACGAGGTGAACCTGACCTCTTTCCGCTTGTTCCGCGCCTGGCGTGGACGGAATGTGTAGCCCAAGAACGTGAACGAGATAACGTCGTGCGTACCTCGTCGATTGCTGTCCTTGCAGTACACTATCCTGGTTTTGTCCGGGTGCAATCTCAACCCGACCTCGGCCATTCGCTGATCGATCGCGGTCCGCAGCATCTCAGCGTGTTGCTGACTCACGCAGTGCACCACCGCATCATCCACATACCGTTCAAATCGGACGCCGGGAAAGCTCCTGGCCATCCAGACGTCGAACGCGTAATGGAGGAAGAGGTTGGCGAGCACGGGTGAGACCGCCGAGCCCTATGAGCAGCGCTGGGTTATGCGTAGCGCCGGGCTGTTGCCGCTGGTGGGGGCGGTGGCGGTGGTCGGGCGCTGCGCATAACCCGGGCGGTTAGAGGCTGGCGAGCCAGCTGAGCAGCTCGGGGTTTTGGTTCCATTCGGCTAGGTCGGCGGTGACGACGTCGGCGTAGGCGGCTTCGAGGGCTTTGCGTTTGGCCTCGGTGGAGGCGCGCACGTAGATCTCGGTGGTGGATAGATCGACGTGGCCGAGGATGTCACGGATGTAGGGCAGCGGAACACCCCCGTCGTAGAGGTGCATGGCCCGACTATGCCGCAGAATGTGTGGACTGAGGCGAGCGTTGGCGAGCGCCGGATCGGCTGCCTGGGCTTGGTATTTGCGAAGGATCCAGGCGATTCCGCCGCGGCTGAGTTTGCAGCGGTGCTGGTTGAAAAACACCGGATGGTCATCATGGCCGGGACTGTCCAGGTGCCGCTCGGCGAGGTAGGCGGTCAGCAGCGCCGCCGTGTTGCCGCCTAGCGGGACGTGACGGGTCTTGCGGCCCTTGCCGGTCAGGGCGGCCATGGCGGGGTCGTCCAGGCGGATGTCGCGGACGGTGAGGTCGGCGAGTTCTTGGACCCTGGCCGCGGTGTCATACAAGGTGGCCAACAAGGTCGCGTCTCGTCTGCCTTTCCGGGTGGATCGGTCGGGTAGGGCGAGTAGCTGGCGGGTCTGCTCGACGCTCAGGTGAGCCACGGCTGGCCGGTGGTGCTTCTTGGCGGGAATCGCCAGGATGTCTTGGCAGCACGCCATGCGGGCCGGGTCCTGGGATTGCATCCAGGTGAAAAACGAGTCGATCGCGGCCAGGCGCTGGTTGCTGGTCGAGGCGGTGTTGTGCCGGCTGGTGCGCAGCCAGGTGAGGAACCCGGTGATGGCGGCGGCGTCGATCAGCTCGAGGGTGAGCTTCTCCGGAGGGATGGACCGCTCGTCGCGGAAGTAGCAGATCAGCAGTTTGAACGCGTCACGGTAGGAGACGATCGTGTTGGGCGAGTAGCCGCGCAACCCGGCCAGGTGAGCGGTCAGGAACCGGCGCAGGAACACCGCGAAGTCAGTGGCCATGACGCGGCCCTGCCAGAACGGGCGGGACGACATCGCCGATGGCCTGCTGCACCCGGGCGGTGATATCCGGATAGGACTCGGCGGTCAGGTGCAGGTAGTAGGCGGTATCGGCCAGCGACGAATGGCCCATGTAAGTTTGCAGCACGGGCAGCAGCGCGCCGACGTCGTGTCCCTGGGCGAACCAGAGCCGCAGGTTGTTGACCGCGAAGGTATGGCGCAGATCGTGCACCCTGGGGCCGTGTCCGCGCCCGCCGTGGGAGATGCGGGCCTGCCACAAAAACCGGCGGAAGTTGTGTCCGACGTTGCCGAGCGTGAGCGGCCGACCAGCCCTGCCGGGGAAGAACCACTCCCACCGGCCCGGCTGCCCGGTGGTCTGGGCGTGGTAGCGGGCGAGCCTGGCACGCACCGCCTCGCAGACGGGCACCTGCCGGTCCTTGCCACCTTTCGCGTCGCGGATCTGCAGCACACCGGCGTCGATGTCGACGTCGTCAACACGGAGCAGGCGGGCCTCGGAGCAGCGCAGACCGCAGGCATAGATCGTACGGAACAGCACCGGCATGACCAGGTGGCGCAGCGGAACCTCCGCGCAGTAGCGGCAGCGGTCGGTTTGGGTGAACAGCGCCGCCAGCTCCCGGTCGGTGTAGATGTGCGGGACATACCGGGCGGGCCGGGGCAGCGCGGCCCCGGGCAGCAGGTAAGCCGCGACGCCTCGCCGGCCCAGCCAGCGGGCCAGCTCCCTGATCGGCGCGGCCAGGCCCTGCAGGGTCGCGGGTTTGACTCCACGCCGCCGTGCCGTGGCGATCCACGCCTGCACCGACGCCTCGGTGAGCGTGTCCTCCCCGGGAAACTCGCAGCGGCAAAACGCCTCGAACCGGGCCAACACCTGTTGCTCAGCGTCGTATTTGTAGCCGACGGCGCGTTTCTCGGACACCAGAGCCGTGATCGCCTCGGTGAGCGTGATGTCGGCGGTCATCGTGTCGCCCCCGACGGCGACGCGTCGGGGTCCAGGGCGCACTTGACCAAAAGACCCAGCGACGATTTCAAGTACACGCCTGTCGACGCGACCGACTGGTGACCAAGAATGTCGGCGATCTGCTCGACCGGTGTGCCATCTTCCATCAGCCGAGTCGCCAGCGTGTGCCGAAGCGAATGCATGCCGTGGCGGCGTTTCTCGCTCACCGGCACGTGGGCGGCCCGGGCGTGCTTGACCAGGATCTGATGCAGATGATCCTGATCGGAGAACGGGCCTATCGGGGCGGTGTGCCGGATGAACACCTGCGGGCAGTCGCTTTGCGGGCGACCCGAGCGGATGTAGTCGATGACCGCCCAGCCGACGTCTTTGAGCAGCGGCAGCTGCACCCGGTGGCCAGTTTTGGTCTGCACCACCGACAGCCGGTTACCGGGCCAGTCGAGATCACCGAACCGCAGCCGTTTGACGTCGACGCCACGCAGCCCGAGCCGGGTGATCAGCAAAATGATCGCGTAATCCCGTTTGCCGCACGGATTGCCCCGGTCGACCGCCTGCAGGATCTTGGCCACGTCGGCCGGGTCCCACACCGACGGGATCCTCGCCTGCCTGCTCGACTTCGCTGCGGGGACCGCCTCCAGCACCGTGCCGTCGATCAGCCCGTGACTGCCCGCGAACCGCAGGAACGACCGTACGGCGCACAGTTTGTGCTCCACGGTCTTGGCCTGGTAACCGGCCAGGGTAGCCACGAACGCGCCGATGACCCCGACATCCAGACCGGCCAGCCCACCCCGCCTGCCGGTGAACGCGAGGAACTCCCCGGCCACCGTGCCATAGGCCCGCACCGTCGATGCGGCGCAGTCGCCGGCCTGCAGCGATGCCTGGAACCGGGCCAACGTGTCCGCCTGATCGGCGCTCAGCTTGCCCACGGTGCGGGAATAGCGGCGCAGCACAGCCCCATGGACCGCGAAATCATCGAGCATCTGCGCGATGCGGAACAAGTACACATCGGTCGATTTGAGCGCGCCCGCCTGCTCCTTGTCGAAGAAACCACCGCAGGCCTGGTCGACCCAGGCCATCGCCACATCCAGCGAAAACTCCTGCACGCCACGGGATGCGAAGAACCTCTCCAGGCGTCGCCAGCAGCCCCGATACCACACCATCGTCGAGGCCTTATAGCCCAGACGCACCAACTCAGCACCCAACCCAGACACCAGTTCGGAAACAGCCACCATCGCAGCGACCTCCAGTCACGAAGGCCCGGCACCATGCCGAGCCGCGTGATCAGAGTCCGCCCGGGTTATGCGCAGCGCCCGACCACCGCCACCGCCCCCACCAGCGGCAACAGCCCGGCGCTACGCATAACCCAGCGCTGCTCATAGGGGGGTTTATGCGCAGCTGCGCATACCCTCCCTGTGGGGTTCCCTTATCTCTGTCATGCAGGGAACCATCAGGATGCTGCATCGGCGCTACAAGCCACCGCTTCACATACAGCACCACCCACGGCTGGTCGGTGTTCGCCTCGACCGCCTTGACCATCAGGGGGTGATCGACGCTGTCGAAGAACTTTTGGATGTCCAAATCAATCACCCAGTCGTATTCCCAACATCGTTTCCGGCATGTTCCGACCGCGTCCAGCGCGGACCGCCTCGGTCGGTAACCGTAGGAGTCCGGATGGAACATCGGCTCCACCCACTTTTCCAACTCCATAGCCACCACCGTCTGCGCAATCCGATCAGCCACGGTCGGCACTCCCAGGATTCTCACCCCGCCATGCGATTTTGGTATTTCCACCGCCTTCACTGGCGGCGGAAAGTAGCTACCCGAGGACATTCGGTTCCAGATCCGATAGAGATTATTCCTCAGATCGGACTCAAAATCCTCGATCGAGCAGCCATCCACGCCCGGCGCTCCCTGATTGGCCTTGACTCTCTGATATGCCTCC
>CAXUFG010000100.1:0-18653 GCA_964250265.1 uncultured Pseudonocardiaceae bacterium
GCGCCGGCGACCCGAGTGTGCCGCCGTGCCGCGGCGCCGAGCACGATCGCCGCGGCGGTGGTCAGCCCATGGCGCTGCAGCCGGCCAGGGCCGTCTCCGATCCGGTGCCGCCAGCCGGACCCGTGCCGCCGCCGCATCAGGGCGTCGTCGGCGTTGCCGCGTTGCGCACGCACGCTGGCCAGTGGTCCCGAAGGGCGTACCGGGTGCACCGTGCGCCGCCGCCCTTTCACGATGTGGAAGCCGGCTGCGACCACCCGCAGCGCCAGGTCGGCGTCTTCGCGGTAAGCGCGGCCAAAGCGTTCGTCGAAGCCACCGACGCGGTGCAGCGCGGCGCGCCGGTAGGCCATGTCGGCCGTGATCCACCGCGCGCCGGCCAGACCGGCGGTGCCGCGTTCGAAGTCGGTGGGGCGGCGATCGGTGGGCAGCGGCACCTCGATGCACCCTTGACTTGCGCCCACATCCGCAGCGAGTCCGTCCAGGTCCCGCGCGAGCTCCACGGTCCAGCCCGGTCCGGGCACGACATCGTCGTCGAGAAACACAATCCACTCGGTGCCCACCGCGCGCCAGCCGGCATTACGGGCCGCAGCCGGTCCCCGTCCCCCGGTCCGCAACACCCGCACCGGGACATCCACATCGGGCACCTGCAGTGCTCTCTCACAGCCCGAGGCCCGGTCGTCAACCACGACAATCTCTCGTGAGTGGGAAACAGTGTCATAGCACTGAATGGCACTCACGAGCCGGGCCAGGCTGGCCCGGCCGATCGTGGGGATCACCACGGTGTAGCTCATCGGGTGAGCTCCGAACGGCGCAGCAGGAAGGGCCCGAGGGCGAGTACGTCGATGGGGGCTGAGCCGAAACACTCCAGCGCGTCACGTGGGTCGTCCACCATGGGACGCCCGGCGGTGTTCAAACTGGTGTTCACCACTACGGGCAGTCCGGTCAGCTCGGCGAAGCGCTCCAGCAGCCGGGCCAGCATCGGCTCGGTATCTCGACCGACGGTTTGGATACGCGCAGTGCCGTCAACATGCACTACTGCCGGGATGCGCTCGCGCCAGTGCGGCACCACGTCGTGCACGAACAGCATGTACGGGCTGGGGATCGGCCCGCGGGTGAACAGTTCACCGGCGCGTTCCGTGAGCACCATCGGCGCGATCGGCCGGAACTGTTCGCGTCCCTTCACGGCGTTGAGCCGGTCGAGATTGCGGGCGTGACCAGGATGGGCGAGCAGTGACCGGTGACCCAACGCGCGCGGGCCGAACTCGCTGCGCCCCTGAAACCAGGCCACGATGGCGTCTTCGGCCAAAGCTTGCGCGACAGCGGTGGCCACATCCGGTGGGCGCTCGTAGCGGATGTGCGCTGAGTCCAGCCAGCTGGCCAGCTCGGTGTCGGTGAAGCCGCGGCCGAGATCAGCGCCCCGCATCGGGACCGCCGGTTCGCCGAAGACCTGCGCGAGGTGCAATGCCCCGCCCAGCGCGGTGCCCGCGTCGCCCGAAGCGGGCTGCACCCACAGCTCGTCGAAGGGTCCCTCGGCCGCAAGCCGGGTGTTGGCGACGCAGTTCAGCGCCACCCCACCGGCCATCGTAAGCCGCCGCTGGCCGGTGCGCCGGTGCAGCCATCCAGCCAGTTCCAGCAGCACTTCCTCCAAGCGCGCCTGCACAGCGGCGGCCAGATCGATGTGCTCGGGTTGCAACACTTCGCTAGGTGCGCGCCGCTTCGCCAGCTCGGACCAGTCGATGGGCCGCACGACGAAACCACCGTCACCGGTGGCCCGGACGAGCGCCCGCAACGCGGGCAGTAGCCGCGGCTCGGTGGCTGAGCGCCGGCCGTAGGAGGCCAGTGCCATCACCTTGTACTCATCCGACGACCGCAGAAAGCCCAGGTGTTCGGTGACCTCCTCGTACATCAGACCCAGCGAATGCGGAAGCTCCTGAGTGGCCAGCACTTCCAACTCGCCATCGCGATAGCGACCACCCAGGTAGGAGATCGCCTCCCCGCGGCCGTCGGCGACCAGCACCGCGGAGTCACGGAACGGTGCGGCGAGCCCAGCGGAGGCGGCGTGAGCGATGTGGTGCGGTACGAACTGCACGACGGCCGGGTCCAGCCCGGGCAGCGCGGTGGCCAGGAAGTGCGGTGCGCGCCGGGCGTAGGTGGTGCGGAGATCCTCCCACCGCTCGTCCAGCCCGGCAAGGCCTGCCTGTACCAGTACGGGATCATAGGAATAGGCGACGGCATCGAGGTCTTCGGGATTGATACCCGCCGTTTCCAGGCACCAGCGGCCGGACAGCTCAGGAAGTTCCCATGCGGAAAATGGCACCGGTCGCTTACCGTGCTTACGGCGACTAAAGCGCTCCTCCTCGGCGGCGGCCACGATCTCTCCGTCGATGACCAGCGCCGCGGCGGGATCGTGAAAAATTGCGTTGATTCCGAGGATGCGCACGCCACAACCCCCCCAGCCTATGGGTGGCGCGCAGCCACCGATGGATCACCTATATGTGATTTCCCGGCGAGGCGGCTCCTAAACGCCGACGCCCTTCGGCCGCGATGGTGGCGGGTGGGTGAGGGCGGCGCTGGCCAGCTGTGAGCGGAACCAGGCAATGGTGCGGGCGAGGCCGTCGCGGAGCTCCACTGTCGGCTCCCAGCCGAGGAGTTCTTGAGCCAACGTGGTGTCGGGTCGGCGCACCCGCGGATCGTCGACTGGGCGCTCTATGTGCCGGATCGAACCGGGTGACCCGCTGAGCTCGATCACCGTCTTAGCCAACTCGATGACCGGTAGTTCCAGCGGGCCGCCGATGTTCACTGGGCCCGCTGCGTCCGACTCGGCCAGCGCGAGGATGCCCCGCACCGTGTCGTCGACGTAGCACACCGAACGGGTCTGGCTGCCATCGCCGGTAACCGACAGTGGCTCGTCGGCCAGCACCTGACGGATGAAGGTCGGGATGGCCCGGCCATCGTCCGGACGCATCCGGGGACCGTAGGTGTTGAAGATCCGCACGATTGCGGTGTCTGTCCCGCGCGACATCCGGTAAGAGGTGGTGAGCGCTTCGGCATACCTCTTGGCCTCGTCGTACACGCTCCGCGGGCCGACCGGGTTGACATTGCCCCAGTAGCTCTCGGGCTGCGGGTGCTGTTGGGGATCGCCGTAGACCTCGCTGGTCGAGGCCAGCACGAACCGTGCACCTTTCTCGCCGGCCAGCCCGAGCGCGTGGAGTGTGCCGAGGCTGCCTACCTTGAGCGTCTCGATGGGCAGCCGTAAGTAGTCGGTGGGGGAGGCAGCCGAGGCAAGGTGCAGTACCACGTCCACTCGACCCGGCACGTGCACGAAGTTCGTCACATCGCACTTGATGAGGCGAAACCGTGGTTCGCCGATTAAGTGCGCGACGTTGGCTGGAGCGCCGGTGAGAAAATTGTCCAGGCAGATGACATCGGTACCACGGCGCAGCAGCTGTTCGCACAGGTGTGATCCCAGAAACCCGGCTCCCCCTGTGACCACGGCCCTGCTGAACTTTGTGCTCACCGCTCGTGAGCTACCCCGGCTCAGCGGTCCCAAACCTGGCGTGCGCGTTTCGCAGCCCGGAGTGCGGGTATTTGATCTGCTGTGCGAGCTCATGTGCCAGCGGAATTGGTTCGTTCAGTGGCGTTTCAGTGAATGGCGGCGTCACGGTGGTCATCGCCACCCGTGACCGGCGCCAGGAGCTGATCCGCACCCTGCGGCACCTCTATAAGCTCACCCCGCCGCCCCCCGTTGTCGTGGTGGACAACGGCTCCACCGACGGCACGGCCCCTGCGGTACGCGGGCAGTTCACCGATGTGAAAGTGCTGGTGCTGCGGCGCAACTATGGGGCGCCAGCGCGTAACCTCGGCGTGCTCGCGGCCCGCACTCGCTATGTCGCGTTCAGTGATGACGATTCTTGGTGGGCTCCTGGCGCGCTGCAGCGCGCCACGGCAGTGCTGGACAGTCACCCGCGCCTCGGCTTGGTGGCGGGCCGCACTCTGGTCGGCCCGACCCAACGACCCGACTCGGTCAACGCGCTGATGGCCGCTAGCCCGTTACCCCGTCCGCCGAACGCTCCTGGTCCCTCCGTGCTTGGGTTTCTCGCGTGCTCGGCGGTGCTGCGCCGCCACGCATTCTGTGCGGTCGGTGGCTTCAGCGATCTGCTGTTCTTCGTCGGGGAGGAGCGGTTGCTCTGCTACGACCTGGCGACGGCCGGGTGGGAACGGGTTTACCTCAGCGAGGTAATCGCTCACCACCATCCCTCCGCGCACCGGCCCGATCCCGAGCGTCGGCGCGTACTGGAGTTGCGCAACGCCTTGCTGACCGCCGTGCTGCGCCGGCCTCGCCCGGTGGCCGTCGCGACAGCGGCGGCACTTGCGCGGGACTCGGGACACGATGTGGTCGCACGGACAGCGTTACGTCAGGCGCTGGTCCGGCTCCCGGCGGCACTGCGGCGCCGCGCACCTCTGCCGGCCACCGTGGAGCAACAGGTCCGCATGCTGGAAGACAGTGCGCAGTGACTCCCGGCCGAGTCACCGTTGTGATCATCACGCGGAATCGTCAGGCGGAACTGCTGCGAACCCTGGAGCACATGACCGCACTACCTGACCGAGCTCCCATAGTGGTCGTCGACAACGGCTCCAGCGATCACAGCGCCGATGCCGTCGCTGACCGCTTCAACCAGGTGAGCGTGCTGCGTAGCGACCGAAACCTGGGCGCGCTGGGCCGCAACCTGGCGGTCCGGGACATCGACACGCCATACGTGGCCTTCTGCGACGACGACACTCGGTGGCGGCCCGGCGCGCTGACCCGCGCTGCCGACCTGCTCGACGACCACCCGGGACTCGCGTCGGTGACGGGCCGGATCCTGGTCGCACCGACGATGGTCGAGGACCCCATCACTCCCGAGCTGCGGGGCTCCCCTGTGCCCGGGCCAGCGTGGTTGCCCGGCCCCGCCCTGCTCGGCGTACTGGCCGGGGCGAGCATGTTTCGGGTCGCTGCGTTCCGGGACGTCGGCGGGTTCTCACCCCGGCTGTGGCTGGGTGGGGAAGAGGAACTGCTTTCCCTGGACCTCGCAGCTCAGGGGTGGTGGATGTGCTGGGCACCCGACGTGGTGGTCGAGCATGCCCCCTCCGCCGCCCGCGATCCCCGACGCCGGCGGCAGTTGGGTATCCGCAACACCTTGTGGACAGCGTGGCTGCGCCGCCCGCTACCCAGCGCCTTGCGGCGCACCGGCACGCTGTTGCGCTCGGTACCGAGAGACCGGGCCAGCGTGGTCGCGGTCAGCGAGGCGCTCGCTGGGCTGCCCTGGGTGCTGCGGGAGCGCCGGGTGATCCCACCAGAGGTCGAGCGCGGATTACGGCTGCTCGAGGAGCCGCAGCGACACTCGCAGGCACGCAGATATGTCGGCTGAGGATGCAGGGGGCGGCGACCTAGCTGCCGGATAGCCGAGCACGTAGGGCGTCCGGAGTGTCGACGAAGGGCACCTGTGTCTGCGCTCCGGATTCCATGTCCCGCACCGTGACCTCGTTGGCGGCCTGCTCGTCAGTTCCATAGATGAGCACGAGCCGGGCGTGCTGATCGTTCGCCCATGTCAGCTGGTTGGCGAGCTTGCCGGATGAGCCGAGGTACACGCCGGTGCGGAGCCCGCGAGCCCGGAGTTGCCCGGCGAGCCGCATGATGTCCTCCTCTGCCCCGAGCACCGTCAGTGCGACATCGAGGCCGCTCACGGCCGTGTCCTCAGCCTCCTGGATGGCGAGGATGCGTTCGATGCCGATCGAGCCCCCCTGCACAGAACCTCACAGTTTCCTGGCAATCGACCACGAAGAGTGACGGCAAGACCGACAACCCGTGCCAGACCGAAGATGGCGCGTCGGGCCAGCCGGGAGGCGAGGGAGACGCCGACGGGTGAGCGAACGCGCTCTGGAGACCGCGCGTCGCCAGCGCTACAGATGAGTTCCGCGCGCTGGCATGGTCGGGCCGCTGCCCTGCAGCCGCACCCGTGGGTACGGTTCCCCAGTCCTGGACGTTGTACCTACAGGAGCCCGTAGGGGGCTCGTGGAGGTCTACGTTGTCCGTTCATCCGCCCCTCATCACCGATGCCGCCCCGTCGTTCGACGAGCAGCAGGCGCACCGCCGACGCACCTACTCGATCCTCATGATCCTCCACATTGTCGGCTTCGCCCTGTCCTACCCGCTGTATCTATGGCAGCCGTGGGCCGGCGTCGTCACCATCGCGCTCACCGGCGTTCTACCGTGGGCCGCGGTCTTACTGGCGAACGACCCGCCCCGGCGCGCCGTCCGCAAGCCGGCCTCGTGATGGTCTCCCCGTGAGGCGTATTCGGCAGGACCCAGCCCCTGAGAACGTCCGGCCCCGCTGGGCCGGGTAGAAGTCCGGGGATGGTGCTGGTTTGCTGGCCGGGTCTGTGGCCGGATCGGTGGGTGGAGGTCTGATGTGGCATGACATGTTCGTCGAGCAGATCCCGCTGGCGGAGAAGATCTTGCGCACGGTCATCGTGTACGCGTTGCTCGCCGTGCTGTTCCGGCTGACCGGAAAGCGAGGCCTGGCGAACCTCAGCACGTTCGACTTCATCGTGATCTTCTTGCTGTCCAATGTGGTGCAGAACGCGGTCATCGGCAACGACAACTCGCTGATCGGCGGGATGATCGGAGCGGTCACGCTCGTCGCGGTCAACACGGCCCTCAACCGGCTCATCACGATCAACGCCACCGCCGCGCGCATCTTCGAGGGACAGGCGACCACTGTGATCACCGACGGGCACGTCGTGGACCGGGCGCTGCGCCGCCTTGGTCCACGCCGTGCGCCTGCAGAACGGTGATGACATCGGTCAGGTCCAAGACGGCAGCCTCGAACCCGGCGGCCAACTCGTGCTGACCCTCAAGCCGGCTGAACAGAACGCCACCAAGGCCGATATCGCCGCGCTCACCGACCGGCTCCTCCGCATCGAGGGCCTGCTGACCACACGCCGGTGACGGGACGGCAGCGGCCGGCGGCCCTCAGCGGCTATTCCCGCCCGGTGGCGCGGCGGCGCCGGAGCAGCCGGATGAGCAGGTAGCCGACGATGACCACGTTGAGTAGCAGGCCGCCCACCTTCAGCCCCGTGGGGTGCTTGAGCAGCTCCTGAACCTCAGGGATGAACAACAACGCCGTCGACACGACGGTCAGGTACTCGCCCCATTGTCGGCGACGTAGTAGGCCGTATCCCTCCACCGCCTCCAAGACCCCGTACCCGATAGCGATCCCCCCGTCCCGCTGTACTTGCCGCGGCCCGAACCCTCCAAGCTTCGAGATCAGCCGGCCGGTCTCGTTGCGGCTCGGGTCGAGCCCGACCTGCTCAGCGAAGCGTCGTGCGAGATCCACCCAGTCGGAGTGCGCATGGGTCAGCAGGATCAGGCCGACACCGACCAGAAGCGCCGCACGAAGTACCCGCTCCACAGCGAGCACTGGTAACAGACGGCTCTGGTCCTGAATGCCCTCCCCGCGGGTGGACCGCTCCGACGCGTCTGCCTTACTCCCCTGCTCCGCCGTTGACGCCATGACGACCTCCCCTGTAGTCGGCTGCCCCAGGGCACCGGGGCGGGTGCCGACAACACCGTGCCATCAACGACCGAATGGTGCGTGGGCCGGGCGGGAACTGGCCTGCCCCGGCTTCCCGAGTTGATCGATGATCGGGGGACGAGCCTTCGCAATCTCACCAGTAACCAAGATCACGGCGATTCGTCGATATCTTCAGCCGGCATTGGCCCGGGTAGAGTGCTTGGTGAGTTGTTCGGGAGTGTTCGGTTGCGGCAGAACAGCGCGGTGCAGCGCGTTCTCGGGCTGGACCTTCCCTGGGTCTTGCTGTCAGGGGGCATGCCATGCGTTATCGCCAGTTGGGTGAGTCCGGTCTCACGGTGTCGGTGATCGGCCTGGGAGGGAACAACTTCGGTGGTCGTCTGGGTCTGGAGGAAACGCGTGGCGTGGTCGATGCCGCCCTCGACTGCGGTGTGACGCTCGTTGACACCGCCGATATCTATGGAAACCGGGGCGGATCAGAGGAGCTCTTGGGTCAGGTGCTAGCGGGTCGGCGCGAGAGCGTCGTGCTGGCGACGAAGTTCGGCATGGACATGGGTGAGGGAACAGTCGCGCGTGGGTCGCGCAAGTACATACGGCGCGCGGTGGAGGCTAGTCTCCACCGTTTGCAGACCGACTACATTGACCTTTACCAGTACCACGAGCCTGATGGCATCACTCCGCTCGAGGAGACACTGGCGACGCTCGATGATCTCGTCACGGAGGGCAAGGTCCGCTACATCGGGTCCTCCAACTTCGCCGGATGGCAGATTTCCGATGCTGATTGGATCGCCAGAACCCAGCATCAGGCCCGGTTCGTGTCAGCGCAGAATCAATACAGCTTGCTACACCGTGACGCGGAACGGGAAATCGTACCGTCGTGTGTGAATCACGGTGTTGGGGTGTTGCCCTACTTCCCCTTGGCGAGTGGGTTGCTCACCGGCAAATACCGCCGCGGACAGGCTCCACCTGCAGGGACGCGCCTGGCCGGGCGCGAGTCGGAGCTGGCTGACGACGTGTTCGACAAGCTCGAAGCGTTGGAGCGGTTCAGTGAGAAGCATGGACGCTCGCTCCTGGATGTGGCCGTCGCTGGCTTGGCGGCCATGCCGGCAGTTGCTTCGGTCATCGCCGGGGCAACGAAACCCGAACAGGTACGAGCCAATGCCACCGCCGGTGACTGGGAATTGTCGCCGGATGAGCTCTCCGAGCTTCGGTCGACATTCGTTTGAACTCAGCCCGAGCTTGACCGGCGGCTGGGTTGGTCGGGTCCGCTGCGCCATCCGGATCGGGCCGCGCCGCGAGGTCTGGCCACCCGGCTCTGGCCAGTGGCGGCCGTCGCCGGATGGTTGGCGCGCCCCGGTCAGCCGATCGCGGAGAGCCTCGGTAGGAGTTGCTCGGCGACCTGCTCAGCGAACTCGACCGGATGCCGGTCCGGCATGATCTGCATCTCGGTCGCACCTAGCGCTGCGTACTCGGCCGCGTCGGCCACGAATGCCTCGACATCGGGCAGCGCGGGCCGGGTCACAAGAACGGTCTTCTCGATGCTGTCGTAGTCCCGGCCTTCGGCGGCGCAGTGCTCGCGCAGCACGTCGAACTTCTGTGCGACCTCGGTGGGGGTGGTGCCGAACACATTGCACGCGTCGGCGTAGCGGGCCACCAGCCGCAGCGTCTTCTTCTCTCCTCCGCCGCCGACCATGATCGGCGGGTGGGGCCGGCTGATCGGCGCGGGTACGCACAGCGTCTCGGCCAGCTGGTAGTGCCTGCCCTGGAACGAGCCGTTGTCCTCGCTCCACATCTGCAGGCAGATCTGCAGCGTCTCCTCCAGCCGCTCGAAGCGTTCGCCGACCGGGACCACCGGCACGCCCAGCCCGCGCTGCTCACGCTCGTACCACGAAGCGCCGATGCCCAGCCTCGCCCGGCCGCCCGACAGCACATCGAGGGTAGTAACGATCTTGGCCAGCAGCCCCGGGTAGCGGTACATCACTCCGGTCACCAGCAGTCCGAGCGTCATCCGGTCGGTCCGGCCGGCCAGATAACCCAGCGTGGTGTAGCCCTCGAGCATCGGTTCGTCGACCGCCGCGTACGCGTCCATCTGAAAGTAGTGATCCATCACGGTGAACGACGACATGCCGGCCTGCTCGGCGATGCGGGCGGTGGCGGCAAGCGTGGGAGCGATTGTTGCGGATTCGGGCGGGATCGAGAAATTCCAGTAGTGCAGACCCAGCTTCATCGAGATCCTCCTGACGCGACGTCCGGGCACAATGGACGGGTGCTGGGCGCTGGGTTGGTCCTACTGGTCGTCGTGGGCGCGCCGCTCACGGCGGTGTGGCTGCTGCAGCGCCGCCTGATCTACTTTCCGGACACCGCCGTCCCGCCCGCCGGCGGCGTGTTGCCCGGCGCCCAGGAAATCACGCTACAGACCGAGGACGGGCTGGCACTCGGCGCCTGGTACGTCGCCCCCAGCGGTGCCGACCGCGGTATCACCGTACTGATCACGCCGGGCAATGCCGGCTCCCGCGCGCTGCGGGCGCCGCTGGCCCGTCGGCTGGCCGCAGTGGGCTTCGCAGTGCTGCTGCTGGACTACCGCGGGTACGGCGGCAATCCCGGCAGCCCCTCGGAGCACGGGCTGATCACCGACGCGCGCGCGGCGCGGGCCTACCTCGCCGATCATGACATGCCGGCGGAACGCCTGATCTACTTCGGGGAGAGCCTCGGTGCGGCGGTAGCGACCCGGCTCGCCGCCGAGCAGCCGCCGGGAGCGCTCGTGTTGCGCTCGCCGTTCACCAGCCTCGCCGCCGTCGGCTCCCGGCACTACCCACTGCTGCCGGTCCGGCTGCTGCTGCGAGACCGGTTCCCGGTGACCGAACTGATCGGCCAGGTCCGGGTCCCGACTGCGGTCATCTACGGCTCCGCCGACACGATCGTGCCGCCGGAGCAGAGCGCGGCGGTAGCGGCCGCCGCGGGCGGCCCGGTGCGGGCGGTCCAAGTGGCCGGCGCAGACCACAACGACGCCGCGCTTGTGGAGGGCAACGTCCTGATCGCTGCCGTGCTCGAGCTCGCCCGGTCACTCATCTGAACCCAAGGGCAGCGTCTTCCGGCGCGACCAGGACGTCGGCTCGTCGACCCGCCAGGTGGTCGCATTGGTGGATGCCGGGCTGGGTGCGACGATGCGTCATCAGGGCATCGATGCAGTGGCGGCGAGGCAGCCATCGATCCGGGTTGCGAGGCGGGCGGAATGATCTCGATCGACGACTTCCTGTATTACGTGGACGACGCACTCGACGGCATGGCGCGAATGGTCAGCGAGCTCGGCGATGACCTCGCCAATCGCCGACCTGACGTGCCGGGCGCGAACTCACCGTTCGTGATCCTCACCCACTGCCTCGGCGTCATGGAGCACTGGGGCGGCGAGATCGTCGCCGGCCGCAGCATCGTGCGCGACCGGCCTGCCGAATTCCGGGCCACCGGTCGCGTCGCCGATCTCACCGATGCCACGGAGCGAGCCCGGCAACAACTGCACGCCGACGTCGGTGCGCTCGACCCGTTCGAGCCACCACGCGGGGTGCCGCGCGCCGAGTACGCCACGCTGCCACTGGCCCGTACCCAGGGCGGTGCGCTGCTGCACATCTACGAGGAGCTCGCCCAGCACCGCGGCCAGATGGAGATCACCCGAGACCTCTTGAGGGCGCCATGGGCCCAGTTCGGTTGACGCCGATGTGTCTTGCCCTAGCCCCCGAGCGGGTGCGCAGATGGCTGTGGGCCGCGTCCCAGCGCGATGACGCTGGTTCAATGCGGATGTGCACGAGACGACAGCTGACCTGGCCGCGCTGCAAGGCCTTCTCGACCGCAGTTTCGCGACGGCGGGGCGGCACCTTCTCCGCATCATCACTCCGGAGCGGCGTCTGAGCGCCGGCCAGGTCGCCGATCGCCTGACCGGCATGTGCCTGCTGGCGTTGGCGACCGTCACGGCCGATGGGCGACCGATCGTCGGACCGGTTGACGGCATCTTCTTTCGCGGCGCGTTCCACTTCGGCTCGTCACCGGATTCCGTGCGCTTTCGCCACATCAGGACTCGACCGCAGGTCAGCGCGACCCATCTGCCGGGAGAGGAGCTCGCGATCACCGTCCACGGTCGCGGCGTTCCCGTCGACATCCACAGCGACGCGGGAGCGGGGTTCCGGCAGACCCTGCTCGAGGTCTACGTTCCCCGCTACGGACCCCAGTGGGAGGCGTTCCTGGGCTCCGGCCCGGTCTATGCCCGCATCGACGCCGACCGGATGTTCACCTTCCAGATGACACCCGACAACGACGGAGCCGACGGTGTCCCCGGTGCGTAGTCCGGCTGGCGTGACACAGACCGTCCGCCCAACGACCGTCACGCTCGCCGCCGGAGCCGATCTGCTCGCGGTCTTGGTGTTCGCCGCCGTGGGGCGCAGCTCGCATGCCGAGGTGGGGAACGCGTTAGGGGTGCTGGCTACCGCGGCGCCGTTCCTGCTCGGGCTCGTCCTCGCCTGGCTGGTTGTCCGGGCGTGGCGCGCGCCGTTACGGCTGCCGGTCGGAGCGGCGGTGTGGGCCGGCGTCGTGATTGTCGGTCTCGGCGTGCGCGCGGCATTCACCCACCGATTGCCGCTGACGTTCGTGCTGATCGCCGCGGCGAGCCTGGCGGTGCTGCTACTCGGCTGGCGTGCCGTGGCGCGTCTGATCGCGCGCTCGCGCGGCCGGAGCGCGCCGCCATTGGGCCGGGACGGCGACCGCTGCGCCACACAGGAGAAAGCCCCGTGACACTGCCGGGTCGGGGGTCCAACAGCGTCACGGGGCTTCTACCCGTCCTTATCGCAGCGCCCTGCGGCGGTGTTTCAGACTTTCTCACGATTCACTAATCGGTGTGTGCGCAACCCCGCGTGACTACGGAGAGCAACGGGAGACGTCCAGAGCCAGGCGACCCCGGTGAAGGTCTGACGTACATCAGCGCGCCACCACCGGCTCGTGGAAGGTCATCTCCGGTGCCCACCACAGACCATCTCGCCAGAACATGACCCGCTCACCGGCACGCTGGCCGGCCCGGTAGGTCAGCGTCGCCGGATCACGGCAGGTCCCACAGTCCCCCGCGATCGAGCGATGAGCGTCGAACAGACCGACCGTGGCGAAGGTCGAATGGCAAGCAGAGCAATGCGCTGTGCTGGCCCCCGTCCATACGGCGGTGCACCCGCAGCAAGAGTGCGGACCGTGCGATGCGGCGAAACCACGACGGCCCACGTTAGCCTGACCGCCGTTGGCGGATCTCCTGGCTCCGCCAGCACCGGTTAGCGCCCACGGTTCGAAATCCAGGGATTCTTGGTCCAGGTTCACCCCGACGCCTCCTCTGACAAATCTCAGAGCACTATCCGCGGGTGAGCCGGGCAGACGGGTCAGGCACGCCGATGGACCCAACAGGTGAGGAAAGCTGGAGGACCTCGGGACGCCCCGTCCTGGGGCGACTCCTTAGATGAGGTGTTGGACGAGGGTGGCGGTCGCCGGCGTGAGCTCGACGGTGGCCAACGCACCGTTGATGATCGCCAGCTGCGGCGGGATGTGTCCGAGGTCGAGGTCGTAGAGCACCGGCACTGGTAGATCACCAAGAGCGTGGACGAGCGCATCGTGCTGACTGAAATCACCGGACGAGGGGCCGGCCGAGCGGCCGACGAGCACGGCGTTGGCGCGGTCGAACCAGCCGGCCAGGCGTAGATGGTGCAGCATCCGCGCTGCCATGAGGGCCTCTGCCTCGGCGATCTCGACGTAGACGAGCAGTCCCTCCCGCGCATGTTGCGCGGCGAAGGCCGCGACGTCGCCGTAGGGCGAGCCGGGCAGCATTGAGACCGTCTCCAAGCAGCCGCCGATCATCCGTCCCCTCGCGCTGACCTCCACGGCCACGCCATCCCGCGCGCCGAGCAGCTTCCACCGGCCCGGGGTGTTGAGCGTCATCCCCCGTACCTGTGGATGGAAGGCGTAGTGGTCGTGCCGGCCGCTGCGGTACGCCGCCGCGGCACCCTGCCGCAGCGTGCTTCCGGCGGGCGCGGTCGCCGCGGCGAGCCACGGCAGCAGCGGCTCGGGGACCGCGCACGGGGTATCCATGAGGTTGCTGCCGTGCAGGGTCGCGATGCCGGTGCGCAGTGTCAGGGGCACCATCACCGTCGTGAGATCGGAAAAGCCCACCAGCCACGTCGGCGCTGCCGCACCGATCGCGTCGAAATCGAGCAAGGCCAGCAGGTCGATGCCCAGCTCCCCGCCACAGGGTGGCACCACGGCGCGGATCGCAGGGTCGAGGAGCATCGCGGTGAGCTCGGCGGCCCGGGCAGGCGCGGGAGCGCTCGTGACACCGGAGCCGTCCATGCAGTCACCGACGACCACGTCGTAGCCGAGGTCGTGCAGGTGCTTGATGCAGAACTCCAGCCGGGGCCGCATCTCCTTGCCCACGCCGCAGGAGGGCGAGGTGACCGCAATGCGGTCGCCGGGCCGCAGCGGGGCGGGGTAGCGGATGCTCACGCCAACCACCCTGCCAAACCTCTCGTTCGGTGCCTGGCAGCGGCACCATGTGAGGTGGACGTTGGGTCTGGAACCGGCTAGCAACCCAGCTCACTGAACGGCGGTGTGATCACGGATGAGCGAGACGGTCTCACAGTCCCCACCATGGCTACGGCATATGATCGGCCGTGATCCCGCCGAGCCTCACCGCGCGTCCACACCGCTGGAGCTGCTGTTCGACCTGACGTTCGTGGTGGCGGTCGCCCGAGCAGCGAATCAGCTGCACCATGCCCTTGCCGAAGGCCACGTGACTCATGCACTGCTGGGCTACGTCATGGTGTTTTTCGGCATCTGGTGGGCGTGGATGAACTTCACCTGGTTCGCCTCGGCATACGACACCGACGACGTGCCTTACCGGCTGCTGACGCTGGTGCAGATGGGCGGGGTGCTGGTGTTCGCTGCCGGGATACCCGCCTGGTTCGACCATAACGACTTCACCACAGTTCTCCTCGGGTACGTGATCATGCGGCTGGCGATGGTCGCCCAGTGGTTGCGCGCGGCTCGTGAGCACCCCGAAGGCCGTTCCGGCACGCTGCGTTACGCAGCAGGGGTCGCCGTCGTCCAAGTGTGCTGGATTGCGCGGTTGTGGTTGCCGGGGCTGTGGAGCCCGATCAGCTTCGCGGTGCTGGTGCTGGCCGAGCTGGCGGTTCCGGTGTGGGCCGAGTTCGCCGGCCGGGCGACCTCGTGGCATCCCGGTCATATCGTCGAAAGGTATGGGCTCTTCACCATCATCGTGCTCGGCGAGGTCGTAGCCGCCGCCACTACGGCGGTCCAGTCGGCGCTCGCCGCGGGTGGGCTCTCCCCCGCCCTGCTGACGGCGGCAGTGGGAGGCCTGCTGCTGGTTTTTGCGGTGTGGTGGTCCTATTTCAAGCATTCTGCAGCCGAGCAGGTTGGGCGGTCCCTGCGGTCAGCTTTGGTGTGGGGTTACGGCCACTACGTGGTGTTCGCTTCGGTGGCCGCCCTCGGTGCGGGACTCCAGGTTGTGGTCGACACGCTCTCCCACAGCTCCCACGTCACACCCAGGTTCGCGGCGTTCACCGTGGCGGTCCCCGTTGCCGTGTTCCTCGTCGTGCTGGCACTGCTCAATGCCCGAATGAGCCGAAATCAGCCGGTGGCCACACGTCTCGTGATTGTAGCCGCCCTACTGGTGCTGCTCTCCGCGCTCGCCACCCATCTCGTGGCCCTGCCCCTGACCGTCATGATCATGGCTCTGCTGGTGGCCCTGCTGCTGGCCTACCACGTGGCCGGTGCGCAGAAGATGGTTCGCCGACATACCTCAACGTGATGGTGCGGCACGTCAGGACGTTGAGTCGAGCCACTCTTGGAAGGTCGGGCCGGCGAGGGTGGCGTTCGGGCCGGGGAGTAGGGCACCCGTTTCCCTGAGCTGGGCGTCCGGGTCGGCCGGGTTGCTCACGCCCTTGATCTCCACCGGGTCGCCGCGGCGGGCCACGAGCAGTGCCGCCATGTCAACGAGGCTCTCCGCGCGCGGACCGGCGATCTCCAGGATCTGGCCCCCGGCTGGTCCGGATACGGGCGGCGATTCGGGGCCGGTGGCGAGGTCGGCGAGCGCATGGGCGACGGCCCTGGCGGCGACCAGTTGTGTGCGCATCTGCGGCACGTAGCTCACCGCCCCCTGCCGGCCCCACTCCACAACTTGCGCGACGAACTCGTGGAACTGTGCGGCGCGCAGTATGCGTACCGGGATCGGGCCCGACAGCATGGCCCGCTCGTGGACGACCTTCGCTGCGTTATAGCCCGCGGTGAACCGATCGATCCCGATGATGGACACCACGACCATCCGCCGCACGCCGGCCCGCTCGCCGGCCCCATGCAGGTTCCGGGCCGCGGTGGTGAAGAACTCCGTGGCCGCCTCCTGATCGGGATTCGGCCCAGTGGCAACGTCGATGACGCAGTCCACGCCCGCCAGGGCCGCCGCGAGCCCGTCTCCGGTGATCACGTCCACGCCGCCGGATCGGGAAATCGGGACAACCTCGTGTCCCTCGCCCGTGAGTACGTCGACGACAGGGCGGCCGACCCTTCCAGTCGCCCCCGCTACCGCAATCTTCATGCCACAACTCCCCGTCACATCGTGTGGGTTCCGTTGGTCAGCGTAGGTAGCGGCGAGCGAATCGCCGTCACGACTGCTCCGCCGTCCGGCCCGGCGACCGCTGTGAGTCCCGGCCCAGCGAAACCTAGCAGCCGGTCGAGGTCGGGAGCGTCGTCCGGAATGGGCACGACCGGGCCGAAGAGGCTCTCCGGCCGGGCTCCTGGCAGGGCCCGGCCATCGAGGCGGCGAAGCCCAGGCTCGCCCGCACGCATGTGGGCACGTTTGGCAATCGAGACCGACGGTCCTGCTGATGGCGATTCCCTCGTTTCACGGCGATGCTCGACGACGTCCGCTCATGCCGCAGAGCGGTACAAGTCAGAAACAGAGAGGAATGACTCCACCTCATCATGATGCCTGCCTGCATGACGCCTGCTTCGAACGCTCTGTCATGCCGCCTATCGGTAGGTCAGCTCGACGCACGGACATGCCGATGAGCGCGCCTTCGATCCCATGATGCGCCTGTCTGGTGTGCATGATCATCCATACACACCAGACAGAGGGTTGGGCCGAAGTACTCGCCGAAAATCGGGCGGATATTGCTTGTCGGAATCGGGCTGTAATGGATAGCCCACCCTCGCTGAGAATTTTTTCGTACCACCTATGTGAGACGTCGCAGGTCAAGAAAGCGCCAGGCCGCAGATTAACAAAAGTCAAGATCACAAGGGTTCGGTTGGAGTTCGGTAGCTGAAATGCTGAAGATGGGCGCGTGGCTGGCGCCACCGTAAGTGAGTGTAGTGCGAGTCGCCGTGGCGCGAGTTCGCTGCTGGCGCAGAGGTTAGAGCGGTCGTTGCTCAAAGCGGTCATGAGATCGGGTGCTTGTTCAGCCGTTGGTGGGAACGCCTTGTAGTGAGTTTCGATCAGCTGCCGGTGCAAGCCTTGCGGCGTATTGCGCGGCGGCTCGAAAGCCCACCGTCCGGTCAGGTCAGTGTGATCACTGCGCCGGGGTGTGTGCAGGGCGTGGGCAATGCGATTTCAGCGTTGATGACTGACCCGGCTGGGCTGGCTGCTGGATGGCAAGCAGACCCAACAGGTGACCGCGCCAGGAGCTGATCATTTCTTGGCTGTCCGTTGTGGGGTTGGTGGTCGTCCCTTGGTCACTTGCTGGACCTGTGGTGTTGGTGCGCCGAGCGCAGTGTGCCCGGAATGACGTTCGTACCTGCGGGCTTTGTCGTCGTCAGCCTTCTCAGGTGCGGTGATCCGGTGGGTGTTTGGTCGCGGAGGGCCGTAGTCGACGCCACCGACGGGATGCCGGTGGTGAGGTCGCACAGGGGGGTGAGGTGCGCGCGCTGTGACCCGAAATTTTTGACGTATAGGAGCCAGTAGTGCCAGATCGATCCGGCTTGCTGTGGTGGTGTGGTGGCTCGTACAGGAGCGCGGTGTCGCGGGGTCGGCGGGTGGTATCGCTGGTGACCTCGGTGGTGCTGGTGGGCGCTGCGCTGGTCACTGGCTTGACGACGTTGGCGTGGGCGCCGGCCGCCGCGGCAACACCGCCGGTGTTTGCCTATGTTGTCAGCCAACAACGAGACGGCATGGTGACGCCGATCGATTTGGCGACGAACACCCCGGGGACCCCGATTCCCGTCGGCCGGTTCCCGACCAACATTGCGATCACCCCGGATGGCGCTACTGCCTACGCCGTCGGCGTTGCCGGGGTGACGCCGATCAACTTGGCTACCAACACTGCTGGTCCGGCCATTGCGGTGGGGTCCACCCCGACGGCGATTGCGATCACCCCGGACGGTGCGACCGCTTATGTCACCATTGCCATCGGCAGCTTGGGCATGGTGGTGCCGATCAACCTGGCCACCAACACCGCCGGTACCGCCATCTCGGTGAGTGGGGACCCGGTTGCAGTCGCGATCACCCCGGATGGCACGACCGTCTACGTGGCCAGCACCGTCACCAACGTGGTGACGCCGATCAACGTGGCCACCAACACCGCCGGCACCCCGATCCCTGTTGACCGCACCCCACTGGGCATCGCGATCACCCCGGATGGCACGACCGCTTATACCGCCAACTCAGCCGTTGGCACGATGACCCCGATCACTCTGGCCACCAATACCCCCGGCACCTCCTTTCGGGTCGGTAGCGGTGCGCGTGCGATCGCGATCAGCCCCGATGGCAAGATCGCTTACGTCAGCGCCGACGCCGGCGTGACGCCGATCGATCTAGCGACCAACACTGTCGGCACCCCTGTCTTCATCGGCGGCGGCACTCCGCCCGGGATCGCTTTCACGACCGATGGCGCCACCGCCTACGTCGCCAACCAAGCCGGCAGCACGGTGGTGCCGATCGACGTGGCCACCAACACCTCTGGCACGCCGATCTCCGGCATCGCCAGTCCTGCAGGGATCGCGATCACTCCGGGTCCTCGGGCCCCGACTCCTACACCCGGCCCGCCAACCCCGACCCCCCTG
>CAXUFG010000101.1:0-18313 GCA_964250265.1 uncultured Pseudonocardiaceae bacterium
TCAAGGGTCTTTCTCATCCCGATATGTCTCCATGTCGGAATCAGCTGAGGTGGGCTCCCCCTCCCGGGGGTCCTGCGCGGTGGGCTGCGGCCGATAGGGTGGCGCCCGAGAGGGTCAAGGTTGTGCTGGGCGCAGCCGGTGTGGATGTCGAAAGGGAAGAGGGAGAGAGCATCGTGACGGTTCGAGTAGGGATCAACGGGTTTGGGCGCATAGGTCGGAATTTCTGGCGCGCTGTGCAGTCCGGTGGCCACGACATCGAGGTGGTGGCGTTCAACGATCTCGGTGATATCGCCACCATGGCGCACCTGCTCAAGTACGACAGCGTGCTGGGCCGGTTGAAAGAGGACGTACACGTCACCGACGACGGCATCGCGGTGGGTGGCAAGACCATCAAGGCGCTCGCCGAGCGAGACCCGGGTGCGCTGCCCTGGGGTGCTCTGGGCGTCGATGTGGTGCTGGAGTCGACCGGCTTCTTCGTCAACGCGAAGGACGCCCGCAAACATGTCGACGAGGGCGGCGCCAAGAAGGTGATCATCTCGGCGCCAGCCAAGGGCGAGGACCTCACCGTGGTGCTCGGGGTCAACGACGCCCGGCTCGACGGTTCCCAGACGGTGATCTCCAACGCCTCGTGCACCACCAACTGCCTGGGCCCGATGGCCAAGGTGCTGCATGACGCGCTGGGCATCGAGCAGGGCTTGATGACGACTATCCACGCCTACACCCAGGACCAGAACCTGCAGGACGCGCCGCATAAGGATCTTCGCCGGGCCCGCGCCGCCGCGATCAACGTCGTGCCGACCTCCACCGGGGCCGCCAAGGCCATCGGCCTGGTGCTGCCGGAACTCAACGGAAAGCTCGACGGCTACGCGTTGCGGGTGCCCATTCCCACCGGTTCGATCACTGACCTGTCCGCCTCGGTTTCCCGGGACGCCAGCGTCGAGGAGGTCAACGAGGCCTTCCGGGCCGCCGCCGACGGACCGCTGAAGGGGATCGTGCGCTACAGCGTTGAGCCGATCGTCTCCTCGGACATCATCACCGATCCCGCGTCGTGCATCTTCGACTCGCCGCTGACCAAGGTGATCGGCAGGCAGGTAAAGATCGTCGGCTGGTACGACAACGAATGGGGTTATTCCAACCGGCTGGCTGACCTGATCGTGATGGTCGGCTCGCAGCTGTGAGGACGCTCGACGGCCTGCTCGCCGAGGGCGTGGCCGGCCGGACCGTGCTGGTTCGGGCCGACCTCAACGTTCCCCTGGACGGGGCCAGGATCACTGACGACGGCCGGATTCGAGCTTCGCTGCCTACTTTGCAAGCGTTGACCGGCGCTGGTGCCCGGGTGGTGGTGACAGCCCACCTCGGGCGCCCTAAAGGAGCACCGGACCCGGCGTACTCGCTGGCTCCGGTCGCTGCTCGGCTCGGCGAACTGTTGGATGCTCCGTTGGCGGCGGCAACCGATGTCGTCGGTGAGTCTGCGCGCGCGACCGTCGCCGGCTTGGCCGGCGGGGGAGTCGCGCTGCTGGAGAATGTCCGTTTCGACGCAAGGGAGACGTCCAAGGACGCTGCCGAGCGAGGTGCGCTGGCCGGTGAGCTCGCCACCCTGGTGGGTCCCGACGGCGCGTTCGTCTCCGACGGGTTCGGAGTGGTGCACCGGGTGCAGGCGTCGGTCGTTGATGTGGCGTGGCGGCTGCCGGCCTATGCCGGTCTCCTGGTTCGTCGTGAGGTGGAGGTGCTGCGCACCCTGGTTTACGGGCAACAGCGCCCCTACGTCGTGGTACTGGGCGGCTCGAAGGTCTCTGACAAGCTCGCCGTGATTGAGGCGCTGCTGCCGAAGGTGGATTTGCTGCTCGTCGGCGGCGGGATGTGCTTCACTTTCCTCGCGGCTCTTGGTCACCCGGTCGGTGCCTCGCTGCTGGAGCCGGACATGGTCGAGGTGTGCGCCCAGCTGTTGAAATCCTCTCCAGACACCATCCGGCTGCCCCGCGACGTCGTCATCGCCGACAGGTTCGCGGCGGACGCGACCACCCGAACGGTGTCCACGCAGGACATTCCAGAGGGATGGATGGGGCTGGACATCGGTCCGGAGTCGGTGGGTGATTTCGCCGCGGCATTGGCCGGCGCCGCCACGGTGTTCTGGAACGGGCCGATGGGGGTGTTCGAGCTGGCACCGTTCGCGGAGGGCACCCGCGGTGTCGCCGAGACCATCGCGGGCTCAGACGCGTTCAGCGTCGTCGGCGGCGGTGATTCAGCGGCCGCGGTGCGGCTGCTCAACCTGCCCGAGGACGGGTTCTCGCATATATCCACCGGTGGCGGCGCATCTCTGGAGTTTCTGGAGGGCAAAGCGTTGCCTGGCATCGCGGTGCTGGAGACTTAGCCGATGGCTCGCCAACCGCTGATCGCCGGCAACTGGAAGATGAACCTGCACCACCTCGAGGCCATCGCCTTGGTGCAGAAGCTTGCCTTCGCGCTGCCGGAGAAGTATTTCGCGAAGGTCGAAGTGGCCGTGCTGGTGCCGTTCACCGCGTTGCGCAGCGTGCAGTCCCTCGTCGAGGGCGACAAGCTGCCGATCCGTTACGGCGCACAGGACCTGTCACCGAAGGACTCCGGGGCCTACACCGGCGACGTGGCCGGGCCGATGTTGGCCAAGTTGGATTGCAGCTACGTCGTCGTCGGGCACTCCGAGCGGCGTGAACACCACGGCGAGGATGACGCGCTGGTGGGCAGCAAGGTGCGGGCCGCGCTGCGCAACGGGCTGGTTCCGATCCTGTGCGTAGGTGAGGGTCTGGAGATCCGTGAGGCCGGCGGCCACCTGGCACACAGCACCGAGCAGCTGCGTGCCGCGCTCAAGGGTCTCAGTGCCGATCAGGTCCGGACGGTGGTGGTCGCATACGAGCCGATCTGGGCGATCGGCACCGGGCGGGTGGCCACGCCGGGCGACGCGCAGGAGGTATGTGGCGCGCTCCGGGAGGCGCTGGCGGACAAGTACGGGTCCGAGGTTGCCGAGGACGTCCGGGTGCTTTACGGCGGATCGGTCAAATCGAGCAATGTCGCCGATCTGGTCGCTGAGGCTGACATCGACGGCGCGTTGGTGGGCGGTGCGAGCCTGGATGCCGACGAGTTCGCGAAGCTCTGTGCCCTGGCTGCGGGAGGCCCGCTACCGTAACAGCGTAGGACGTCGAGGTCCGGGTCCCCATGCGCGTCCCCGACGGAGTAATCTTGCGAATTGGTCGTCGTCTGACGAGGGTGTGATGAAGCTCTTCCTGCAGATCCTGCTCCTGGTCACCAGCATCTCGCTGATCCTGCTGATCTTGTTGCATCGAAGCCGCGGGGGCGGGCTGTCTAGTTTGTTCGGCGGCGGTGTGCAATCAAGCTTGTCCGGGTCCAGCGTCGTGGAGAAGAACCTGGATCGGCTGACGCTGTTCGTCAGCTCGGTATGGGTGATCTCCATCGTGGGAATCGGACTACTGATCAAAATCGGCTGAGCAGCCCCGGGCAGCCCCCGGGCGGTTCCGCGAGGTGAGGCAATCAATGGCAAGTGGCAACGCCATCCGCGGCACGCGGGTCGGAGCGGGTCCCATGGGCGAATCCGAGCGGGGGGAGACGGCTCCCCGGCATCGGGTCTCCTACTGGTGCGCGAACGGGCACGAGTCTCGGCCCTCGTTCGCGGTTGAGGCCGAGGAACCTGAGGTATGGGATTGCCCCCGGTGTGGTTTTCCGGCGGGACGAAATGAGCAGCGGCCACCCGATGCGCCGCGCAACGAGCCGTACAAGACGCACCTGGCTTATGTGAAAGAGCGCCGTTCGGACGCCGACGGCGAGGCCATCCTTGCGGAGGCACTGGCTAGGTTGAAGGAATCCCGCGAGCCCTGACCTTGGTCCAGGGAGAGCCCGCGTGCCCCGCCGCCATGCCGCACAACTGTGGGTCACTGGCAGGTGGCGGGGTACTCAACGGTTCACATTACGCGGCCTCGCAGGTACGGGTGCTCCCCTCAAAGAGCAGGCCGTAGGAGCACTTGAGTGCCTGACTCGTTCCATCCCAGCTGATCATTGATGTCGCGGCGGAGTGGGGGTCTAATCGGTGCGACGCGATGCTCTCGGTTAGGGCGCTTTCGTGCGGGGAATCAACAATGGCTGGGCTGACATCCGCTCGAACCGGCTCGGCCTGGACGAACGCTGCCGGTACAGATGCGAGCAGCTGTCCGACTTGGGCGAGCGCCATGGGGGCGGTACCCAGCAGCAGTCCCGCGACTATCGCCGACGCGGCGATGACCCGCACGCAGGACAGGTCCCGGTGCTCCTTCCGGTATTGACTGTGGAGCACCGGTACCCGGGTGTCCTTGCTGGAACGATCCGCGGGAGCGGCCTGATCACCGACGACAACTCGCGTGACCCGGTCGCTCACTACCGGCCTGGTCTTCCGATGCCTTGGTGGCCCGGCAGCTCGAATATCGACTAGATTAGTCATGTTCGTCACTCTCCGTAATCACTGGACGTCATCGCACGTCACTCGGCATATACACCTCCAGACATACTTGCCCGGGCACGTGCCGTCCTCACGCAAAATGACGATTATGGGTACGCCGCATGGCTCAGCCTGGGCCGTTCGAACGTCGCCCAGATTTCGAACAGCGCAGACGCCGGTGCTGCGGGTGTCGTGGCGCAACAGTCTCACCGCCAGACAATGTGGGTTGGCGCTGTTCCGTACCCGCTTACCCGTCGTTGACGGTGGTGAGCGCCCCTGGCGGCCGGGCCGAGCAGCTCGAAGTGGACCTGCTTCCAGACCACGCACGGCCAGCTCCGACGGCGCCAGATCCACCTTCCTGTCCAGCGACGGCAGGTAAGGCACCGGCCGGTAAGGCGCCGGGGCTGATGGTGGATAAGGATAAACCGCAGCGCGGCGATGACGCCGGGGTCGTGACCGGCCCGTTCCAGTTCGGCGAGCCTGTCCCATACCGGCCCGACTATGTCATGGGCGCGAGGGTGCTTGGCCATCCAAGCCACGGTCCGAGCCGATAGTTGTAGCGTCATGCCAGTTTTGGCCACCGGTCGACCTGCTGGAAGCCGCTGGGTCAGCGCGGTGAGCATCAGGCGTCGCCGTTACTGGCCACCTGCCGGATGCGGATCCGGCGTACCACCTCAGCGACAAGGTCGTCGTTAACCGCGTTATCACCACGGTCGGCGTTGGTCAGGAAATAGTCACACACAGCCCGGACGGCGGCGTCCGGGCTGTCGATCAATGGGCCGTCGGGTATAGGACAACTCACGAGGTGCGCCTCCGGTCGGCGTCGGGCACGTCGGAGGTCGCAGCGATGACGCAAGCCATACCGTTGCGATCCGGCTGGCCGCCAGGAGCTTCGGGGGTTCTCGACCGGCGGCCAGCCGGGGTCTTGGCGGGAAACTGAGGATCGGGTTCTACCGCTGTGTTCATGCCGTGACGTTATAGAGTGGGCGCCCTTGAGTTCCAGGGTTATGCGCGTACTCGAATCATTTGCTATCTCGGAACGCGTCGGCCAGTGCCTTCAAAACACCCCGTGCGTCGTCTGCCCACAGGGCATGGGCACCAAAGAAGTTGAAGAGCGACCTGTAGTATTCGATATCCTTGGGATCCCGTAGCACTAGTCGGCCGGTAAACAGCTCGATGGTCACCAGGCGACGATCATAGGTGACAAAGGTGTGGAACGCTCCATGGTGCACCTGCACTGAAAGCGGCAGGACGCCGATGCGGATATTCGACTGCTGTGACAGCGATACGAGCCGGTCGATCTGTACTGCCATGATCGACGGCTCGCACAGTTGCCATCGTATCGCCGACTCCGTCAGAAGGAACTCAAAATCCTTGGCTTTATCGTACAGTACCGCTTGTCTTTCCAGCTTCAGTGCGATCGCCCTGCCCACGTCCCCCGCCGCCGGTTCAACAGGCGTACTCATGGCCGCGCGCATGTACTCAGGTATTTGAAGTAATCCCGTGACGAGGGTCGGTAGAAAGTGCCGCACCAGGGTGGCGTTGGCTTCGAGCGCGGCCAACTCACGCTGGCGGTGGTGGAGTCCTCGACGTACGGATGCTCGAACGTCCTGATACTCGGCGTTGGCGACCCGGGCGAGAGCGAGCAGCTCGCGTCGCGTCGCCTCGTCTACCTCAAGCGCGGTCAGCACTTGTTCCACGTCGATAACGCTGGGTATCAAGCGGCCGGTCTCAATGCGGCTTACCTTGCTTTGGCTCATGCCACAGCGTCGGGCCAGCCGGTCACCCGACAGGCCCGACGCTTTTCGCAGGTCATGCAGTGCGCTTGCCAAGTCCTGGCGATCTCGCCCGGCACGTGTGGGATCGAGTGTCACCCTCCTCGCTGCACCCAGTTCTCGGTGAACGGCTCGGCATGTTCCAGAGCCAATCGCTTCCATGCTACGTATGGGGTGGGGTCGATGTCTTCGAGGAGTTCGCGCCCCAGCTGGGTGCCGTCTGGGTCATAGTCCATGCGTACGACAGCGAGGTCATCGAAGAGCCAGAAGTCTTGCGCGGGCAGACCTGGGTTGGGTCGGTCAGTGAGATCGAGGATGCGCACGTCTTCACCGGCCTCCACGGTGCGACGATAGCCCGCGAATTCATACCGCAGGTAATCCGTTAGCGGCCGGCGGACAACATGCACGCGCCCAATCCAGCGACCGGTTCGGCGGAAATGACGAATACGCACGAGCCAGGGATCGTCATCTGGCATGTCCAGCTTTCCCGTCGCCAGAAAAGTCTCATATTCGGCCTGTTCGCTGCCCACACTGTACGAGGGCAGCGTTTCAAGGCGGAATGCTTCTCGCTGATATGAATTGAAGAACGTGCGCCAGCTGTCACTGTCCAAGTGCACGGGCCGCCTCCAGGAACACGGCTACGGGGATTTCGACGACCGCCTCACCTGCCGGTGTCTTCTTGTGCACGATGGGGCCCTGGACGGCAATCGTGCCGTTGTCTGTCGTGAAGATGGTTGGGCAGTCGTCACGCAAGCAATCCACACCGGCGATCCGCGTCAGCTCCATGTCACCCCTTCTTATGCAAGTACGTGACTTGACGTTAGGCAGGCAAGTCATGGAACGTCAAGGCGTATGCGCGTTGCCGCATAGAGTTGGCAAGCTCAGCATGTCGGATGTGATGCCGTCTTCCCGAATTACAAATGCCCAGGGTCCGCTACCTCCGCAGCGTTGAGAGGCGAGCACAGAAGCGCGAAACGGCGAGCATGGGAGCGCGACACGGCGGGAGGGGTTAGCGGTCTAGGAGTTCTCGGGGGAGTTTGGCGGCGGCGGCCCGATCCAGCAACCACAGGGTGCGGAGGCGGCCGGTGGCGCCGGCGGCGGGGACGCGTACTTCGCCGGCGCCGCGTAGGGCCATGGTCACGGCGGCGGCCTTCGCCGATCCTGAGACGATCAACCAGACCTCGGCGGCGCAGCGGATGGCCGGCAGGGTCAGGCTGACTCGCGTAGGGGGCGGTTTGGGACAGCCGCGGACGCCGATCACCGCGCGCTCGGTCTCGTACACCGCGGGGGAGCCGGGGAACACCGACGCGACGTGGCCCTCCTCGCCGATGCCGAGCAGGCAGATGTCGAACGACGGTGCCGGACCGCGGTCTTCGGGCCGCCGCTGGCTCAGCAGCAGTTCCTCGTAGGCCTGCGCGGCGGCGTCCGGATCATCCCCCCAGGGTCCATCCGATGCCCCCATCGGATGGACCCGCGCGGGGTCCACGCCGACGCGGTCGAGGAGTGCCTCACGGGCCTGGGTCTCGTTGCGTTCCGGGTCACCGGCGGGCAGGAAGCGCTCATCGCCCCAGTAGAGATCCAGCCCTCGCCAGTCCACCGCGGTGGCTGCCTGGGTGCCCGCCAACTCACGGAGCACCGCGCTCCCGATCCGTCCGCCGGTCAGGACCAGCGATGCGGAACCCGAGGCGTGCTGGATGTCCACGATCCGGGTGATGAGCCGGGCAGCTGCGGCAGTGGCGAGGACCTCTGCGGTGGCGTGCACCACCACATCGGGGCGGGTCACTGATCGCGCCTTGCCTCGCCGGGTCGGGTGCGGTTGGCGATGCCGGTGCGACGGCCGTCCACCTCGGTCATCGCCTGCAGCGCGGCCTGGTAGATCTCATCCGGATCGAGCCTGCGCAGTTCCTCAGCGAGACACTCGCGCACCGGACGCCGTCGCAACGGCATCCGGCGATCTGGCTGACCCGGCTGGCGCATGGTGCCCACTTTCCCATCGGGCCGGACCAATTCCACCGGGCCGGATCGACGTTCGAGCACTGCTGAGCTGATCCCGCCGCCTGACGGGCTGGTGCGCCGGCGGACCGGGACGTGCAGGCGGGACCGCAACCAACCGGCGAGTAGGTCAGCGGACGGGTTGTCCACCGCCCCGGTCACGGTGACCGCCCTAACCTCCTCATGCGGTGGCAGATCCAGGGCTGCGGCGAGCAGCGCGCGCCATGGGGTGAGCCGGGACCACGCCAGGTCGGTGTCCCCGGGGGCGTAGGACGTGCGTCGGCTGTCCAGTGTCTTAATGGGCTGGGGGGCTGCGGCGGCATCAGTGATCCGGCGTTGGGCCAGCTTCCCGATGGGGTCTGCCGCGGGAACCGCGGGGGCCAGGCCCGGCCACCACGCGACCACGGGGCAGTCCGCGAGCAGCAGCGGTACCACCACGCTGTCCCCGTGGTCGGCCAGCGGGCCGTATAGGCGCAGCACGAGCACCTCGGAAGCGCCGGCGTCACCACCGACGCGGATCTGGGCGTCCAGCCGGGTCCCGGCCCGCTTGAGTCCCCGGGCCACCACGAGCACGCGGCAAGGATGCTCCATGCTTGCCTCATTGGCGGCCTGGATCGACTGCTCCACCTGCGCGGAGTCATCGGTGACGATCACCAGATTGAGCACCCGGCCCACCGCCACCGCACCGCCGCGTTCCCGGACGTCGATCAGCGCGTGGTTCACCGCCGCTGTCGTCGTCGAAGGCAGATCAATGATCACTCTTCGCCTCCGGCAAGGGAAATCGTCTGTTCGCCTCCGAGCACGACGCGCGCCATGCTAGCCGTTCGGAGCGATCAGTGCGTCGGTCAGTGGTCGGGATTGGCGCGGGACGGGGTCTGGCGCGGACGTGCATGCGCTCGCCCTGGCCGCCGAAGAGGCTGAGAATCTCCACGGGGCCCTCGCCGGTGCTGCCGAACCAGTGCGGCAGCCGGGTGTTGAACTCGGCGGCTTCGCCCGGGTCCAGGACCAGGTCGTGGTCGGCCAGGATCAGACGCAAGTGCCCGGAGAGGACGTAGAGCCACTCGTAGCCCTCGTGGGTACAGGGCTCCGGTATGCCCCGGGTGGCCGGGAGGACCATTTTGAAGCTCTGCAGTGGGCCGGGCTGCCGGGTCAGGGCCAGCACGGTGTTGCCGTTGACGCGTTTGGGCGTGAGGTGGATGCGGGGGTCGCCGACCTCGGGGGCGCCGACCTCGGGGGCGCCGACCAGTTCGTCCAGGGGGACTTGGTGGGCCTGGGAGATGGGGAGCAGGAGTTCCAGGCTGGGGCGGCGCTGGCCGGACTCCAGGCGGGACAGGGTGCTCTTGGAGATTCCGGTGGCCTCGGAGAGCGTCGCCAGGGTCACGCGGCGCTGGGTGCGCAGGCGTTTGAGGCGGGGGCCGACCTCGGTGAGGGCTTGGGCGATGGCGGGCGCGTGCTTCACGCTTCCCAGTGCACCGCACTCGTCCCGGAAACGGCAACAAAGATTGCCGTTTCCGGGTGATGGTTGCAACCTGAGGGCTATGGATGCCCTGATCACTGCCCATGACTGGGACGAGCGCTACCGCACCTCGGAACTGATCTGGAAAGCCGGACCCAACCAGTGGGTTCGGCAGTACACCCAAGACCTCCCGCCGGGAACGGCGCTCGATCTCGCCTCGGGCGAAGGCCGCAACGCGGTCTGGCTGGCCGATCGCGGCTGGCAGGTCACCGCGGTCGATTTCTCGGCTGTGGCGATGGAGAAGGCGAAGGAATTGGCTTCGCAGCGCGGGGATAGCACGGTTGATCGGATTCATTGGGCCGTCGAGGACGTGCTCTTCTACGCTCCGGCTGCCGAGTACGACCTGGTGCTGGTGATCTATTTGCAGGTCCCTGCTGTGCAGCGCACCAACGTGCTCCAGCGTGCCGCAGCGGCCGTGTCTCCGGGTGGAAGGCTGCTCGTTGTCGGCCATCACACCGACAACCTCACGCACGGCGTCGGAGGGCCGCCGAACCCCGAGGTCCTTTACACCGAGGACGACATTCTCGCCGACTTGGCAGGGTTTCCGAATCTCATTGCCCGAACCGCGCAGCGGGTGGAACGGGTGATCGACGGACAACAGAGGCGAGCCCTCGACGTGGTGGTCGAACTGGAACGCAGCGCGGCCACGCAGCGCTAGACCCATCACCGTGAACGGAATGATGGAGCCGTCACCGTCTCCCTGCCGATCGAGCACGGGACGCGGCAAGTGGCAGCACTGCCCGTGACCAACGATCTTGCGAAAACTGGCGTAAGGAGCTGGGCGGTGGTTGAGGACGGCGCCGGGGGTGCGAGCTGGTGTTGCCGCGGGTCATCCGGCTGGTGATGACGCTGGTGCCGGAGTGGGTTCGAGGTGGCGGTAGATGGCCTTGCGCGAGATGTGGAAGGTTTCGGCGATCTCGGCGACGGTGTATCGGCGTATGCCGTCGGCGCCCTTCTCGTCATACATCTGCCGGGCCACGGTGACCTGCCGGGCGGTAAGCTTGGGTTTGCGCCCGCCGGTCCGGCTGCGTGCCTGGGCGGCTTCGAGTCCTTCGAGGATGCCTTCGCTGATGAGGCCGCCAGCGTCTCGTCCATCGCCGATGACGTGGAACAGGAACCGGACGGCTGGAGTGGTGGTGTCGATGCCCAGCTTGAGCACGACCAGGTCGACGCCGCGTTCGGTGAGGAGTGCGGCAATCTCGGTGAGGTGGCGCTCGGAGCGGGCCATCCGGACAGGCGGGTGATGACCAGCTCGTCGTCGGCGTTTAATTTCGTCCGGGGATTTCGATGCCCGAGACGATTGCGTCGCGTCTACCGTTCGATGCATTCCAACAGCCAGCGACCTCCATGTAGACCTCGACATCGGGCCCGTCCGTGTAGTGGAATTTAGCCCAGACGACTGATGAAGGACCCGGTGCAGGGCAGCGCATGTAGCCCTTACGCGCTGCGTTGAGAGCGGTTACGAAGTTCGTCAAGACCCCGCCGGATAGCTCAGTCGAGCCGGTGAGTTTCAGGGTTCGTGGATCAGCGAACCGCGGTCCATCATAACGACACATGGTGGCTGATACTGGTGTATCTGGCACGAACATTTCGTCCGTTCCTGGCCGCTGCGGACCCCTACGCCATGCACCCTCGGTATGAGGGCATACGGAAGAGGCAGCATTTACACTTACTTCCTGTGTATCTCCGCCTGATCGGCTCATTATTACCGCCGCGCTGATTCCCACGATGAGGGTCGCGACGGCGACCGCGACGACAGTTGCTGGATGGGTTGCGGATCTTCTAGTCACTGTGGCTAGATTATCACGAAGGTTAGGTTCGACCGGTCGTTGACCCAACGGTATTCTCCGTTCGATGCGGCACGCGGTGGGTACGGTCCCTTCTGGACCTTGGCGGCCCCTGTCCGAGCTTGCCTGATGTGCATCCTGGCCGACTTGAGGGCGAATCGAGGCGAACGACAGGTTGCTCCCCAAGGCGAGAGCTGCTGCGTGCTCCTCGATCCGCTGGGTGATCAAAGCGCTTCGCGGCGCGTGTCGGGTCATTTCAGGTCGGCGACGTTTCCGAGTTTGGGAAGGTCGTGGGGGCTGTTCGCAATTCCCCAATCGACCACGTCGCCCGTGACGGCATCGACTGTCACCGTGGCTACGGTGCCTGTCGGTGCCTTCTTGCCGTGCGGGATCTTCGCGCCCGGCACGGAGAAGGCTCCATTCATCTCGATTTGATATACCGTCTGATCGGTGTTCACCTTGGTGCCGTCAAGGTTGTTGGCAGCACCCCTGGTGGTCTTGACGTATCGTCGGGACGATGGATTGGGCTCACCGAGTGCCTGGGCCACACGAGCCGCTGTCGCTGATAGTGTGCTGGTGGTGGGAGCGGCGGCCTGCGACTGGGCGGGCTGAGCTTGGGATATCGGGCCACAGCCATTCCAGGTGTGTCCCTGGACATAGGGTCCGTTTGCATAACCGTTCAGCAGACCGTTGCTGTTGTTGTAGTATGGTTCTCCTGCAACAGTGTGCCAATTGTTTGATGGGTCCGCGTACTGCCAGTTGAACGTCTGGCCGACGACCTGCATGCGGTTCGTGGTAGCTTCCACTCCGTTTTGGCCTCCACCAGCCCAGGCGCCGTTGTTTACCGAGGTTCCTGCGTACGACCCGTCCTGGTACACGTCCCAGTTACCAGTATTCGGCACCCAGTAGAAGCTCACGCTTCTGTTTTCGTGGGCGTTGGCACTTCTTATGAAATGCTCATAGTATGATCCGTCAGGCCGCCGGTCCGCCCAGAACCAAGAGAAACCGGTTATACCCTGTCCCGGCGCAGTGAAAAGTGTGCCGAACGTCATCCCTGCCTCGACCCATGTGTACGAGTTAGGATCGTTATTATTTGTCGTCATCCACATCTCATAATCGACAAAGTCCTGACCTGGATTACTCGCCCCGAGGCAGTCCACCTCCAAGATGGAGTACATGGCATTCAAATATATGGGTGCCTGCCCAGCGGCAGCACCGAATTGTCCTTCCTCATAGCAGTGCGAGCGTCCATCGTATTGTGGACACCCATCTATGGCTGTGGCGGTCCCAGGAATGAATATGGCTGATGCGATGGCGAGTGCGGCAGCTCCTGTGCTCGCGACCGCACGTTTTGAAGTCTCATTTACTTGGCTCCGTTCGCTGAGGAAAAGGTGGTGACGCGCGCCTGCGTGCTCGTTGGCCGCGATTCGCGCGCATAGTGGGAATCACGCGATGGTTCTCAGTTCACGAGAGAACCGCGTGGATGGGACTGCGCGTCCGGGTCGAGGGAGAGCGCGACCGAGAACTGCAATGCAGGCACCACAGACGCGCCCGTACGGGGAAGATGCAGGCAGTCCGGCTGTAACGGACTACCGAATCAGATTCGCCATCGCATTGCCGCTGTCCTTTGTAGCACCGGGATGCGCGGACTCGTGTCCGGGCACGAATATCTCAGTGGGAGGCGAACCAGCCAAACCGCTCCGTCACTGACGTCTTGCTCAAAGGGTGTGGAGAGTCGGTGACCCGGAGTGGGCACACCCGGCAGGGTCCGATTGGCGTTATCCCTCTGGGCACGCGTCGTCGTACCGCGGTGCCGGACGGCTCCAGGACCGGCGTCGGGGGCCGCCAGCGCTCTGTAGGTTCGGGTCGCCACGGGCACACCTCCCGCACACACTGACTTCACAAGACGATGCTTCGTCCCGACGGTGAACAGGCGATGCCCAGCAGTTGAGGGGCGGATGCGGACAAACCTCACAATGGATGGCGAATCCCAGATCCACAGCGAAGCGCGCCTAGTTGATCTTCCATTCCTGTGTGATATGCCTCGCGCAGCTCGCCTTTGCGGCCGTGGAAGACGTGTTTGGCCAGGCCGTGGCGCTCTTCTTGCAGGTTGCGCATCCGTTTGATGCCCCGCCGGTACGGTTCCCGGTCCACGTAAGTCAACACGTGCAGGGTCTTGAAGATTCTGCCGAAGTGGGCCAGCGCGTCACCGAGCTGGGTGGGGTTACCCCCGCGTTGCAGCATGCGCATCGCGTCCGAGGCGCTGATCTGGCCGCTGTGCACCGAGGCGACCACCCGCACGATGTCGGGCCAGTGCCGCTTGACCCGCGAGAGGTCGATCTTGCCCCGGGCGGCCTGGTCCAGCGGTCCGCAATCGGCGCTGGGGTTGGTCCGCCACAGCTGCTGGTCGGGCAGATCGGTAAGCCCGGGCCGGTAGTCGACGTCCAGGAGTTTGAGCAGCCCAAACACCATGTCGCTATAGGAACCGGTGTCGGGGAAAAGCACCTCCGGTCGGAGGCTGCCGTCGTGGCGATACATCAGATCGACCGCGAACAGCGACTCGCGAGGCGTGCCAGCCAGACCAGGCCGCCCAGCCCCAACCCCTGATTGCCCACATCGAGTTCAACGGCCGGGGTCCGTCAGCGTGTTCTGTTCCGGGCGGTGTGGAAGCGCTCCGCACCTTCGTGAAGGTCGATGATGGGATCGGGGTAATCAAGGAGGCCACGCTGGTGCGGATCCAGCTTCCAGGGCTGGTGCACCGCGGGACCGGGGACGTCCCGGAGTTCGGGCAGGTAGCGGCGGACGTAGTCACCGGTGGGGTCGTAGCGCTGCGCCTGCCGCAAGGGGTTGAGGACCCGGTTGGGCCGGGTGTCGGTGCCCGTTCCGGCGATCCACTGCCAGTTGAGCTGGTTGTTGGCCACGTCGGCGTCGACGAGCAGATCGAAGAAGTGCCGGGCGCCGATGCGCCAGTCCAGATACAGCGTCTTGGTGAGGAAGCTGGCGGTGATCAGGCGGGCGCGATTGTGCATCCAGCCCTCGGCGCGGAGCTGCCGCATGCCCGCGTCGACGATCGGGTAGCCGGTGTGGCCATCCCGCCAGGCCTGCGCGGCTTTCTCGTCACGACGCCACCGGTCGTGGCGGGTGCGGTAGTCGACACTCGCAGTCTCGGGGCGCGCGGCGAGCACCTGGTGGTGGAAATCGCGCCACGCCAGTTGCCGGATGAAGGCCTCCCCGCCTGCGGTCGATCCGTCCGCCGCCTGCACCGCCTCGGTGGGGGAGACGCAGCCGAAATGCAGGTAGGGGGACAACCGGGAGGTGCCATCGGCGGCGAGATCGTCGTGCGCCTGTGCGTATTCACCGATCGGCCCGGCCAACCAGTCGCTCAGGATGCGCCGTCCCGCCGCTTCACCACCCGGTGGCAGGTACGGCGAGGGCTGGCCCGAGCACAGGTCTTCAGGGCCGGGCAGCGGGTCGGTGGCGATGGGCGGCACGGTGATCCGGCGGGGTAGCTCAAGCAGGCGCCTGCGTTGCGCTCGGAGCCAGCGCCGGTAATAGGGAGTGAACACCGCGAAGTGAGTACCTCCTCCCGAGGGAGCGATCGCGCCCGGTTCCACCACGGTGATCGTGGTGGCGTGCAGCCGCAGCCGGCAGCCGTGGCCGGCCAGGCGATCGCGCAGGGCTTGCTCGCGGTGCTGGCTGTAACCGCTGACGTCGGCGGCGAGATGCACCTCGCCGGCACCCAGATCCGCGACGACGCGCTCGACTTCCTTGGCAACCTCGCCGGAGCGCACTACGAGATGCCCTCCCTGCTCCCGCAAGTGGGCGTCCAGATCGGCTAGCGCGCCGGCGAGAAACGCTGCTCGGTTCGCCGACATCGAGCTGCCGTGCAGGATCGCCGTGTCGAGCACGAACAGCGGCACCACCTTGGTGGCGGCGTCGCACGCAGCGTGCAGGACGGGATTGTCGTTCACCCGCAGATCGCGAGTGAACAAGGCAATCGCCACATTCATGTCACACTTCTACGGCCGTCGCCAGGTCCGGCCGGTCCGGGCGATCATCTGGTCCGCGGATGGCGGGCCCCAGGTACCCGCCGGGTAGGGTTCGGGCGCATCCTGCTTCTCCCAGTGCTCAAGTACCGGGTCCAGGATCCCCCAGGACAGCTCCACCTCCGCATTGACCGGGAACAACGACGGCTCACCGCGCAGCATGTCCAGCAGTAGCCGCTCGTAGGCCTCGGGTGAGGACTCGGTGAAGGCCGCGCCGTAACGGAAGTCCATGTTGACGCCGCGCACCTCCATGGCGGTTCCCGGCACCTTCGAGCCGAACCGGATGGTGACGCCCTCGTCCGGCTGAACCCGGATGACCAGGGCATTCTGTCCCAGCTCCTCAGTCATGGTCGCCTCGAACGGCAGGTGGGGAGCCCGCTTGAAGACCACCGCGACTTCGGTGACCCGCCGGCCCAGCCGCTTGCCGGTGCGCAGGAAGAAGGGCACCCCGGCCCACCGCCGGGTGTCCACGCCCAGCGTGATCGCGGCGAAGGTCTCGGTGGTGGAGTCCGGCCGGAAACCGCCTTCCTCGAGCACCCCGACTACCTTGGCGCCGCCCTGCCAGCCAGCTGTGTACTGGCCCCGCGCGGTGGTCTCCTCCAGCGGCTCCATCGGCTTGGTGGCCGAGAGCACTTTGATCTTCTCGCCGCGCAGCGCTTCGGGGGAGAAGGACAGCGGCTCCTCCATCGCAGTCAGAGCCAGCAGCTGGAGCAGATGGTTCTGGATCACATCGCGGGCCGCACCGATACCGTCGTAGTAACCGGCCCGGCCGGCCAGCCCGATGTCCTCGGCCATCGTGATCTGTACGTGATCCACGTAGTGGCTGTTCCAGATCGGCTCGTAGAGCTGGTTGGCGAAGCGCAGCGCGAGAATGTTCTGCACGGTCTCCTTACCGAGATAGTGGTCGATGCGGTAGACCGACTCCTCGGGGAAGACGTCGTTGACGATCTCGTTGAGTTCCCGGGCGCTGCGCAGATCATGTCCGAAGGGCTTCTCGATGACGACCCGGCGCCAATGCTCGCCGTCCTGCGCCGCCAACCCGGTGCGGGCGAGCTGCTTGAGGACCACCGGGAACATCGCGGGCGGGATCGACAGGTAGAAGGCGTGGTTGCCCCCGGTGCCACGGACCTCATCGAGCTCTGCCACCACGGACGCGAGGTCGTCGAAGGCCGCGTCGTCGTCGAAGCTGCCGGGAACGAACCGGATACCTTCGGACAGCCGGGCCCACACCTCCTCGCGGAACTCGGTGCGAGCATGGTCACGCACCGAGTCGTGCACCAGCTCGGCGAAGTTCTCGTCGGCCCAATCCCGGCGGGCGAAGCCGACCAACGAAAAACCGGGCGGCAGCAGGCCCCGGTTGGCCAGGTCATAGATCGCCGGCATCAGCTTCTTGCGGGATAGGTCTCCGGTGACCCCGAAGATCACCACGCCGCACGGTCCGGCGATCCTGGGCAGCCGCTTGTCCCGGCTGTCCAGCAGTGGATTCACCCACCCGTCGGGGGTCCTGCCCTCGACGGTCTGATTGCCGGCTAGGCCGGCGACTGTCTGATTGCCGGCGGGGCTCATGGGAGCTCCTGTAGTGCATGCACGAGTGCCACCAGCCCGGCTGGCCGGTCCAGCAGGTGCAGCCGCAATACGGGGCGTCCGTGCGCGGCGAGCACGCCGGCGTCGCCCAGGGCCTGGGCCCGTTGCAGCTCTCCGAGGGTGAACCCGGTACCCGGCACCGGGATATCCGTGCCGATCGCTCCGGTCAGCTGCAGGAACGCCCCGTTCTGGTGGCCGCCCTTGTGGTACTGGCCGGTTGAGTGCAAGAAGCGGGGACCCCATCCGAACGTGGTCTGCAGCTGGGTGCGGCGGGCCAGCTCGCCGCGGACTACCGCCGCTGATGCGTCGGCGAAACGATCCAGATACGCCTGCACCGCCAGGTAGCCTTGTTGCGGGGTGGCGGTGACCAGCGCCCGCAGCGCGTCGCCGAGGGTTGCGACACTCGCCGGAAGCCAATCCCCGACCGGGTGCACCTCGACCGCACCGTCCACAAACCGGGGCGCCGAATCGGCGGAATCCTTGAGCTGCGCGCGGGCGGCGACCTTCGCGGCTTCGACGTCGGGCTGGTCGAACGGGTTGATTTCCAGCAGCCGTCCTACCAGCGCGACGGCGTGTTCCCAGAGCAGCAACTGCCCACCCAGGGTGCCGTTGACCGCCAGGGTGGCCGCTGCCACATCCGGGCCGATCGCGACCGGGATTGCGTCCGGCCCGGCGTCGGCGAAGCCCGGCGCGGCCGGATTCTCCACCACGACCGGTAGCAGACCGGTGCCCTGCTTACCGGTGGATTCGGCGATCAGCTGCTCGGCCCAGTCGGCGAAACCGATGATCCCTGAACCGGTGTCGGCGAGCACGATCTTCTCCGCACCGGCGGCATGACCGGCAGCTAGTGCGGCGGCCAGCCGCAGTGCTGGGTTCGCTGCGTCGTCCAGAGCGAGCAGCGGGGCCCGCTCCGCTGCTTCGTCGAGCAGCTGGGCGATGTTCGCCCCGGCCAAGCCGGCTGGAACCAGACCGAAGGCGGTCAGCGCCGAGTAGCGCCCACCCACGTCCGGATCGGCGGTGATCACCGCCCGGTAACTCTCCGCTTCGGCGATCTGCTGCAACGGCGACCCCGGGTCGGTGACCACCACGAGGTGCGCCGCCGGGGCCAGCCCCGCCGCGGCGCCCCCCGCGGCGCCCCCCCCCCCGGGGGGGGG
>CAXUFG010000102.1:0-17773 GCA_964250265.1 uncultured Pseudonocardiaceae bacterium
TTCCGGTAGTCGGCCGGATCGCCGCCGGTGGCCCGGTGCTCGCCGAGCAAGTGATCGAGGACGTCTTCCCGCTGCCGAAAGAGATCGTGGGTGAGGGCTCGCTGTTCTTGTTGCGAGTCACGGGTGATTCCATGATCGAAGCGGCGATCACCGACGGGGACTGGGTCGTCGTGCGCCAGCAGCCCAACGCCGAGAATGGGGACATCGTCGCCGCCATGATCGACGGCGAGGCGACCGTGAAGACCTTCAAACGCCGCGATGGGCAGATCTGGTTGCTCCCGCACAACCCTGCCTATCAGCCGATCCCAGGGGACGAAGCAACCGTGCTCGGCCGGGTGGTGGCAGTGCTGCGGCGGTTGTAAGGACCTCAGCACCGTTCGGGCTGTTAGGTCTTGACCAGGTATTCAGCTAGCGCTCCAGCGAGGCTGGGCCGCACCCGAGCGCGCAGCCGGGTGCCGTCTTCGGTGTGGTCGGTAGCCAGCATCTCGCCTTCGGCGTGTACTCGAGCGACCAGGGCGCCTTGGGTCCACGGCAATAATGCGTCCACCTCAACGTGCGGTTGTGGCAATGCCTCGGCAATCCTCTCGAGCAGGCCAGCGATACCCGCGCCGGTATGCGCAGACACGAACGATGCCTCGGGCAGCAGGCAGCGCAGCCGCGACAGCGCGAACTCCTCAGCCTCATCGATCTTGTTCACCACCACCAGTTCGCGCGGCATCGGCGCCTCGTGCCCGTTGGTGATCTCGCCGAGTACCTCGCGCACGGCCTCTACCTGCCGCTGCGGCATCCGGTCTGCGCCGTCCACGACGTGCAGCAGGAGGTCCGCGTCAGCCGTCTCCTCCAAGGTGGAGCGGAACGCCTCCACCAGCTGGTGCGGCAGGTGGCGGACGAAACCGACGGTGTCGGTCAGCGTGTACTCCTGCCCTTGCGGCGTAGTGGCCCGGCGGGTGGTGGGGTCCAAGGTGGCGAACAGGGCGTCCTGCACCAGCACGTCGGCGCCCGTGATCGCGTTGAGCAGGCTGGACTTGCCAGCATTGGTGTAGCCGACGATGGCAACCGTGGGCACCTCGTTGGCGCGCCTGCGTCCCCGCTTGGTGTCGCGGATCGTGCGCATCGCGGCGATCTCCCGGCGCAGCTTGGCGAGCCGCCGGTGGATACGCCGCCGGTCGGTCTCCAGTTTGGTCTCACCGGGGCCGCGGGTACCCACCCCGCCACTGGCTCCACCACCGGCGCCGCCGGCCTGCCGGGACAGCGACTCGCCCCAACCACGCAGCCGCGGCAGGAAATAGCTCAGCTGGGCCAGCTCGACCTGCGCCTTACCCTCCCTGGAGCGGGCGTGCTGGGCGAAGATATCCAAGATCAACGCGGTTCGATCGATCACCTTGACCTTGAGCTTGGCCTCCAGCTGGCGCAACTGGCCTGGGGTGAGCTCACCGTCGCAGATCACCGTGTCTGCCGTGGTACTGAGGACTATCTCGCGCAGCTCGAGCACCTTGCCGGAGCCGATGTAGGTTGCCGGGTCGGGGCGCTCGCGGCGCTGGACGATCGCATCGAGCACCTGCGACCCGGCAGTCTCCGCAAGGCGGGCCAGCTCGACCAGCGATGCGTCAGCCTCGGCCGCGGAACCATCGGTCCATACTCCGACGAGGACCACGCGCTCCAGGCGTAGCTGCCGGTACTCGACCTCGCTGACATCAGCGAGCTCGGTGGACAGACCCGGCACACGCCGCAGCGCGGTGCGCTCCTCAAGGTCCAGCTCCCCTCGCGAGGTAGGGCCAGGACCATGGGACGGAAAAATCGGTGAGGTTGTCATACGCCTCTCATCGTGACATGTCTGACAGACCACGACTAATGGAATTCCGGCTGGATGCAGACTGCGGTGATCTGGGTACCACTGAGAGCAGTCTGCATGCAGACTGCTTTATGCGCACGGGCGTCAGTGCGATGACCACCAGTCAACAGCCAGCCTACCCCAGGCGACGAGCACCGCGGGCCCGGTCAGCGTGCTGCCGTCCGCACCGATCGCCACGTGCAGTCGACCTCCGGGCACCTGCACGTCGGCCTCACCCGTGGTTCGCTCCTGCGCTTTGAGCGCTGCGGCGAGCGCGGCCACTGTGCCGGTGCCGCAGGAGCGGGTCTCCCCCACCCCTCGCTCGTGCACGCGCATCCGCAGGCCGCCGGCTGGAAGCACGTTGATAAATTCGACGTTGACGCCGTGCGGAAAATTCCCGGGGTCGTGCCCTGGCGGCAGCGTGAGATCGAGCTGCTCCACCGGCAGCTCAGTCAAGCAGGCCAGGTGCGGATTGCCGACATCGACCACGAGCCCGGTGAACGCCGCACCCTCGACGGTCACCGTGGCGGTGCCATTGCACCGGACCTGCCCCATCTCGACGGTCACCGTGCCGTCGGAGTTGCGCCGTACCTGGCGGGGGCCGGACCTGCTGCCAACCAGGAACTCAGCAGCGGCTACCAGCCCGGCATCGCCCAGGTAGCGAGCGAAGACGCGTACCCCGTTGCCGCACAGCTCGGCGACAGAACCGTCGGCGTTGCGGTAGTCCATGAACCAGTCCTCGGGTGAGGTTCCCGGCGGTGCGTCCGGCACCAGCGCACCGGGGATCACCCGCAGAACCCCATCAGCTCCCAGCCCCCCATGCCGATCGCATAGTGCCCGCACTCGGGACGGTGTGAGCTCCAACGTGCCGGCGGGATCAGGGAGCAGGACGAAGTCGTTCTCTGTCCCATGCCCCTTAACGAACTCGATGCCCTGTTCCATCGTCAATGATCCTATCCGTCCGCCATCAGTGAGAGGACGGCATCGAGTAAGGCCGGGTGCTGGGAGTCCACCCACCTGATCCGGCTATCCCGCCGGAACCAGCTGCGCTGCCTTCGGATGAAGCGCCGGGTCGCCTGGGCAGTCGGGCCAGCGGCGTCGGCCGGATCGGTGCCGGCGTCCAGCGCCGCGATGACCTGCTGGTAACCCAGCGCCCGCGACGCAGTCCGTCCCTCCCTCAGTCCCAATGACAGCAGCTCCCGGACCTCCGCGACCAACCCGTCGGCGAACATCCGATCCACCCGGGCCTCGACCCGCGCATCCAGAATCACCGGATCGGTGTCCAATCCGATGATCATCGCCCGGTAGCGGGCTGGACCGGGTTGCGGCAACGAAGCCGAAAACGGGCGTCCAGTGAGCCGGATGACCTCCAGCGCCCGCACCAGCCGGCGACCGTTGCTCGGCAGGATCCGCCCGGCCGCCACCGGGTCAAGCCGATGCAACTGCTGATGCAACGCCGGTGCACCCTGTTCGGCCAAATCCACCTCAAGCTGGGCCCGGATTTCAGGTTCGGTACCTGGGAAGTCCAGTTCGTCGAGCACCGCTCGCACATACAGCCCCGAACCCCCGACGATCACCGGCGCCCGGCCCGCGGCGAGCAACCCCTCCACGATGCCGCGGGCATCGCGCTGGTAGGCGGCCACTGAGGCGGTCTCGGTGACCTCGAGAACATCGAGCAGATGGTGGCGTACCCCGCGCCGCTGCGCCGGCGGCAGCTTGGCAGTGCCGATGTCCATGCCCCGATATAGCTGCATCGCGTCGGCGTTGACCACCTCGCCACCCAACTGGTGGGCCAGCGTGACCGCGAGTTCGGACTTCCCCGTACCAGTCGGGCCCACCACAACGAGGACCGGCGGATCCATGGGGTGATTCATGCCTGGATTCGTCATCGGGAGTTCGGCTCCACGGCATCCCACAGCGCAACGTGGTAGGCGACCCCATATGGCGCAGCGGAGTAGAGCAGCTCGCCCCGGTAGGCCGGAGCCAGGGACTGGGCAGCGGCGGCCGCGACCTGCCAGGCCTCCCGACCGGCAACCAACAGCTCGCCGGCCAGTGTGGCGTCGATGTCCAGCAACGCACTGGTATCCGCCGCGGCGAATGCCGCAGCCACCGCCGCATCCAGTCCCTCAGCCCTGCCGTCGAGATACCCCGGAGCCCGCAGGGTGTGCGTCGCTGCGCCATCGCCGAGCACGAGCAGCCCCACTGGAGCGCTGTCGTAGCGCAACCGCTGCGCCAACTCGGTACCGATCCGGCGGCACTGCGCGGTACTGGATCCCGGCGGCACCGGCAACACGACCACCGTGACATGCGCCGCGCAGACCTGCTCACGCAACCAACCCGCGATCAGCAGCGGCAACGGTAGCTCGACGAAACCAGCAGACCCCCCATTTGGGTCAAGGGTGACCTGGACATCTGCGCCATAACCGGCGAAACTACCCCATCCACCCGTCATCGCAGCCGGATCGGTTACTGCAACAGCCACCCACTGTGGGCAACGCTGCGCGAGCGCATGTGCCACCGCCAGGCAGGCATTCCGCAGCGGCGCGGTCTCCGCAGCGGCGCCGGCGGCCAATTCCGGTACCAGGAGCGGTGGATGTGGCACCACCGCCACGCGTACGATCACCGCTGCAGGTTAGTGCCCACTTCGCACCTGCTCCCCTGCCCGCGCGCCTGTACTGCTTCAATGCGGCCCTGGCCGGGCGTTTCGGGGCAGCCCCGTGAGGTGCACAGCTTGTGCAGTCGGGGCGCCCGCGGGAGGCGGCGGCGGGCACGAGGTCGAGGAAGGCCGGCATGACCGAGCACAACCACACCGAGCAACACCTGGAGACTGGTTCCCCAGCCGGTCCGCCACCTGGCGTCGCGCGCGCCTGCCGGGATCCACAGCGCTGGGGGCGGATAGCCCCGGACGGCACGGTGTACACGCACACCGCTGATGGCGAGAGAGCGGTCGGTTCGTGGCAGGCCGGGACAGCTGAGGAAGGCCTGGCACACTTCGCCCGGCGCTTCGATGACCTGCTCACCGAAGCTGAGCTGCTCCATGCCCGACTGAACTCCGGAGTAGGCGACCCCAAGCAGGCGCTGGCCCGGGTCCGCTCTCTGCGCGACGAACTCGTCGAGCCAGCCGTCGTGGGTGACCTCGCGGGTTTCACGGCACTTCTGGATCACCTCCAGCGGCACGCCCAGGAGTCCCTTGCCGGGGCCAAAGCAGCCAGGGAACAGGCCAGGGCACGAGCAACCGCCCGCAAAGAAGCCCTCGCCGAGGAAGCGGAGCAGATCGGCGCCGAGTCCACCCAGTGGAAGGCCGGCGGCGACCGGCTACGCACCATCCTGGATGAGTGGAAAACGATCAAAGGTGCGGACCGGAAGGCCGACGAGGCCCTATGGCGCCGATTCTCCAAGGCCCGGGACGCCTTTGCGAGGCGCCGCGGCGCGCATTTCGCCGAACTCGACCGGCAACGGATCGGGGCCCGCGCTCGTAAGGAGGAGCTTGCTGTCGAGGCCGAGAAGCTGGCCAGCTCCACTGATTGGGGTGCCACAGCGAGTCGCTTCCGGAACCTGATGGCGGAGTGGAAGGCAGCCGGACGCGCCCCGAAGGAAGCCGACGACGCCTTGTGGCAGCGGTTCCGTACCGCCCAGGAATCCTTCTTCAGCGCTCGCTCCGCCGCGTTTTCCGGGCGAGACTCGGAGATGGAGCGCAACGTCGTGCAGAAGCAGGAACTACTCGCCGCCGCGGAACGGATCGATCCCACCGGTGACATCGACGCGGCCCGAGCACAGCTGCGAGGTATTCAGGAGCGCTGGGAGGCCGTCGGCAAGGTTCCGCGGGAGCGGGTCAAAGTGCTCGAAGCTCGGTTGCGGGCCGTCGAGGAGCGTGTTCGCTCGGCTGGTCATTCCCAATGGCGGCAGGCCGACCCCGAGTCCGAGGCGCGAGTGGCGCAGTTCCGGGAGCGGGTGGAGCAGTACGAGGCCCAGGCGGCCAAGGCCCGCGCCGCCGGAGACGACCGCCGGGCGAGCACCGCACAGGCCCAGGCTGATCAGTGGCGCGAGTGGTTGGCCGCCGCCGAACGAGCTGTCAGCAGCCGGTGACAGGGCAGCTGGCTACTGGCGGGACAGCGCAAGCCGCAGCCACTGCACGGCCAGCACGGCGAGCGCCAGCACGGCCAGCACCAGCCCGATCCCGGGGCCGGGGCCATGCACCGTCTGCCGGGACCAAATCGCCCACACTCCGTCGAGCACGCAATAGGTGCAGCCCAGCGCGCTGGCCCAGACCAAGCCCCAGCGCCGGGTCACGAGCGCCAGCACGGACAAGCCGACCCCCAACCCCAGTGCTACTCCCCCGAACATCCGGGGCAGTAGCCCGACCCGGTCAACCGGGTTGGCCGCGCCGCTCAACACGTCCCAGCCGCTGGCCTGACCCACCCACGGCAACGTGACGGCCAGCAGCAGCACCATGATCGCAACGGAGATCACTACCGCGCGGCCACCGGGATCGACCTGACGCAACGCCGAACGCTCCACCGCGTCTATCTCTGCGCGCAGCCCGGCGATGCCATCCGGATCGGGGGTCATGCCGAGGGCCGACCGAACGACGGCAATCCCAGCACCACGCCCGGCGGCGGCGGGCGCCGCCCGGCCGCCCAGGCCTCGCCCGCGGCGGTCCGCCGGTGTGCCCGCAATGCCAACTCGGACACGAGGTGGTGCGGTGCGCCATAGGTGATCTCCGCGAGCACCACGTCTCCCGGCCGGACCTCGACCCCACCCGGCTCGAAGTGCACCAGCCGACCGTCTCTGGCCCGCCCGCTCATCCTGTGGGTGGCCGCGTCCTTGCGACCCTCGCCTTCAGAAACCAGCACCTCTATCACGCTACCGACCAGACTCCTGTTGAGCTCCCAGGAGATCTGCTCCTGCACCGCGACGAGCCGCTCATAGCGGTCCTGCACGACTGCCTTGGGCACCTGACCAGCCATGTCCGCAGCCGGCGTGCCCGGGCGCCGCGAGTACTGGAACGTGAAGGCCTGGGCGAAGCGGGCTTGGCCCACCACGTCCAAGGTGGCCTGGAAGTCGGCCTCAGTCTCGCCGGGGAACCCGACGATAATGTCGGTGGACAGAGCCGCGTCAGGCATCGCGGCCCGCACCTCCTCGACGATCTTGAGGTAGCGCTGCGCCCGGTAGGAGCGGCGCATCGCCGCCAGCACCACGTCCGAACCGGACTGCAGCGGCATGTGCAACTGGTGGCAGACGTTCGGCGTGGCCGCCATCGCCTCGATGACGTCCGAGGTGAAGTCCCGCGGGTGGGGTGAGGTGAAGCGCACCCGCTCCAGACCGTCGATCCGGCCGCAGGCACGAAGCAAGTCGCCAAAGGCGTGCCGGTCGCCGAACCCCACCCCGTAGGCGTTGACGTTCTGCCCGAGCAGCGTCACCTCAAGCACACCCTCAGCCACCAGCGCCTGGATCTCGGCGAGCACCTCACCGGGCCGCCGGTCGACCTCCTTACCGCGCAGCGCGGGCACGATGCAGAACGTGCAGGTGTTGTTGCACCCTACGGAGATCGACACCCATGCGGAGTGCGCCGAGTCCCGCTTGGCGGGCAGCGCGGACGGGAATATCTCCAGCGACTCGGCGATCTCGATCTGGGCCGCGTCGTTGTGGCGGGCCCGCTCCAGCAGGACCGGCAGCGAGCCGATGTTGTGGGTGCCGAACACCACGTCGACCCAGGGCGCCCGCCGGGTGATCTCGCCGCGGTCCTTCTGAGCCAAGCACCCACCGACGGCGATCTGCATCCCGGGGTGCTCGCGCTTGATCGGGCGTAGCTGGCCGAGGTTGCCGTAGAGCCGGTTGTCGGCGTTCTCCCGCACAGCGCAGGTGTTGAGCACCACCACATCGGGAGTAGCGTGTTGCCCGGCCGGAACGTAGCCAGCAGCCTCGAGCAGCCCGGCCAGCCGTTCGGAGTCGTGCACATTCATCTGGCAACCGTAGGTGCGCACGCGGTAGCTGCGTGGGCGCTGCTCGGTGCTCGCCGACATTGACTGATTCATCCTTCCTTACCCGCACAGCCTAAGACCGGGTCGGATACACGGACGGGGCTGCCCCCATCCCATCGATGGTGGTCCGCATGCATCCTCATGGTAAGGATGACTCCGACGCCCTCACCCACCCGGAGGATTCGCCGATGGGCTCGCCCGCGAAAACCGACCCGCCGATGATCCGGATGGTGGGGGTCCAGAAGCACTTCGGCTCGCTGCACGTGCTGCGCGACATCAACCTGGAGGTGGCGCGCGGGGAGGTGGTCGTCGTGCTCGGGCCCTCCGGGTCCGGCAAGTCGACGCTGTGCCGCACGATCAACAGACTGGAGCCGATCGACGGGGGCAGCATTGAGATCGACGGATCGCTGCTTCCTGAGGAAGGCCGCGCGCTGGCGCGGCTGCGGGCCGATGTCGGGATGGTGTTCCAGCAGTTCAACCTCTTCGCTCACAAGACCATCGCGGAGAACATCGAGCTCGCTCCGGTGCGGGTGCGCCGGAGCAGCAAGGCAGAGGCGCACGAGGCCGCAGTGCAGTTGCTCACCCGAGTCGGCATCAGGGACCAGGCTGACAAGTACCCGGCACAGCTCTCCGGTGGGCAGCAGCAACGTGCCGCGATCGCCCGCGCGCTGGCCATGCGCCCGAAGGTGATGCTCTTCGACGAGCCGACCTCGGCATTGGACCCTGAGATGGTCCAGGAGGTACTTGAGGTGATGACCTCGCTGGCACGGGAGGGCATGACCATGTTGGTGGTCACCCACGAGATGGGTTTCGCCCGCCGAGCAGCCCACCGGGTGGTGTTCATGTCCGATGGGGACATCCTCGAAGACTCACCGCCCGAGCAGTTCTTCACCGATCCACGCTCGGTTCGCGCCAAGGATTTCCTCGGCAAGATCTTGACGCACTGAAACCAAGGGACGGGAGTAGCAGATGAAGCTGCGCGCTATGGCAGTAGGCCTGCTGGTGGGTGGCCTCGTGCTGGTCGCCTGCGGCCGGGAGACCTCGCCGGGTGGGAGCGGCGCCAAGGTCCCGGCGCCGAGTGTGGCGCAGAACGTCGCCGTTGCGGGCTCACCCACCTTCGCTCGGATGACCCAGCGCGGCACCGTCATCATCGGCGTCAAGAACGATCAGCCGGGCCTGGGCTACCTCAACCCGAGGACCAACAAGTACGAGGGCTTCGACGTCGAGATCGCCCGGCTCATCGCGGCCAAGCTCGGGTTCGATCCCAACACGAAGATCCAGTACACCGCGATCCCCTCGGCGGCTCGCGAGCAAGCGATCAGCAACGGCCAGGTCGACTACTACGTGGGCACCTACACCATCAGTGACGCCCGCAAGAAGCAGATCTCCTTCGCAGGCCCATACTTCATCGCCGGCCAGAGCCTGCTCGTCAAAGCCGACGATCAGACGATCACCGGTCCTGAGACGCTCAAAGGAAAGCGGGTCTGCTCAGCCACCGGATCGACCCCCATCCGCCGGGTCCGGGAGCAGAACCTCACCGACCAGATTGTCGAGTTCCAGAACTATTCCCAGTGTGTCGACCAGTTGCTCGCCGGTCAGGTCGATGCCGTGACCACCGACGACGCCATCCTCAAGGGCTATGCCGCGCAGGACCCCCAGCGTCTCAAGGTGGTCGGCAAGCCGTTCTCCCAGGAGCCCTACGGCGTGGGACTGCCCCTCACGGACGACGCCCTGCGTGCCAAGGTCAACGACATCCTGGAAGCCGCCGCGCAGGATGGCACGTGGAAGCAGATCTACGACGCAACGCTGGGTGCATCCGGTTCGCAGGCAACACCCCCAGCCGTCAACCGGTACTGACGGTGTCGTGCTGGCGGGTCGCCCGGCGGGAGCGGCTCAGCGCGGCCCGGAATGAGGGAATCGGGTGATCGAGCTCCTCGTCGACAACTGGGACCTCTTCATCACGGGCTTCCGGAACACGATCTTGCTGTTCGTCGTTGCGGGCATCGGCGCGCTCGCGCTCGGCATGCTGCTCGCCGCGATGCGGGTCAGCCCGGTCCCCGTGCTGCGTCTGCTGGGCAGCGGGTACGTCACCATCTTCCGGAACACACCGCTCACGCTGGTCTTCTTCTTCTTTGCCTTCGCCTATCCCCGGATGGAGCTCATCGACGTCTCCTTCTTCATCAGGGCCGTGCTCGCCCTGACCGTCTACACCGCCGCGTTCGTGTGCGAGGTCGTGCGGTCCGGCATCAACACCGTCGACGTGGGGCAGGCCGAGGCGTCGCGGGCGCTGGGTCTGACCTTCACCCAGACCCTCACCGCGATCGTCGTTCCGCAAGCCATCAGGTCCGTGGTGCCGCCGATGACCAGCGTGCTCAATGCGCTGCTGAAGAACACCACGGTTGCGGCCGGTTTCGCGGTGGCCGAGGCAGGCCAGATCACCCCGACCCTCTCCGAGCGGGGCGCACCGGTGCTCATCGGGATGATCTGGATCGCGGTCGGATTCCTGATCCTGGTCATCCCGCTGACCGCTACGCAGCGAACCCTCGAGAAGCGGTGGAGCGTGGCCCGATGAGCGCGGTGCTCTACGACCCCCCTGGACCCCGGGCGCGGGCACGGAACCGGACGTTCGGCATGGTGGCGACCGTCAGTATCGTCGCGCTGATCGGCTTCATCGGTTACCGCTTCTGGGTGACCGGTCAGTTCGAGGGCCAGAAGTGGGAGTGGCTGCTGTACAAGGACCTCCAGTTGCAGCTGGTTGCGGCCCTTGGCTCCACCCTGCGCGCGTTCGTCGCGGGAGCGCTGCTGGCCCTCGCGTTCGGCTTCCTGCTTGCGGTCGCGCGAGTGTCTGAGCACGCGTGGCTGCGCGCGCCGGCGTACACGGTTACCGAGTTCCTCCGGGCGATCCCGCTGGTCGTCATGATTTTTTTCCTGTTCTTCGCGGCACCGCAGGCGGGACTGCAGCTGGGTGTTTTCTGGTCTCTCGTGGTGGGCCTGACGCTCTACAACGGTTCGGTGCTCGCTGAGGTGTTTCGGGCCGGTGTGCAAGCCGTGCCACGCGGTCAGCGCGAAGCAGGGTATGCACTGGGACTGCGCAAAAGCCAAGTGATGCGTACCGTGCTGCTGCCCCAAGCGGTGCGCGCCATGCTGCCGACGATCGTGAGCCAGCTCGTTGTCCTTCTGAAAGACACCGCACTGGGCTTCCTCATCACCTACCAGGAGCTCCTCTTCGAGGCTCGATACCTCGGCAGTCTCGCTGAATTCGGACGCCCGATCATTCCCACGGCGCTGCTGATCGGCGCGATCTATATCACGCTGTGCCTGGCGCTGTCGCTTCTGGCCAGCTATCTGGAGCGTCGCAACCGCCGCGGGCAGGCCGACAAGCCGCTGCCGGTACCGCACGTGCGGAGCGTGACCGCGGGACTCAGCACCTGAGTACCGCCCGAGGGGAGACAAGACTTGGCCAACAGCCACTATCCGCCGATGAACTGCTCGGCGAGCTGGTACACACCGATCAGAATCAGACCACCTGCGGCGAGCCGATTAGCTGCCTCCTGGAATCGCGCGCCCACCCGCGACCCGAGAAACAGCCCAAGCTGGGAAGCGATGACGCCTTGAACGCCGATGGCGATGAAACCGGCGGCAATGGGAATGTGGGCCAGGCCAAGACCAAAGCCGGCCACCAGCTCGTCCGGACTGATCGAAATGCCGAGGCCGATAAGCCCAAGAACGTTCTCGCTCATCCGTTTGCGGACGCGCTCGGCCTCGTTGGGATCCCGATCCAGCAATAGGAAGGCACCCAAGGCGATGAAGACACCAGCACCGACATAATTGGCTGGCTCCCCGATTGCCTCGGCAAGCTCAGCGCCGAGCACCAGGCCGATCAACATCGCACAGACCTGACAGCTAGCGAGCACCACTGACACCCGCCATCGTGCCCAGCCATTTAGTCCAAGGGTACCGAGTGCGGTGGAGACGGACAGCACGTCCAGACCCAGTGGCAACACAAAGACCACAGTCTTGACCAATGCACCTAGCATGAGATTCATTCCTACTCAGTGTAGTCGATCAAGAATTTCTGGTAGTTTCCACTGGGAGCCGGCGTGGACCACCTCACAACAATGTATAGGACCCGGAGTTACCCTCCTAGAGGCATGAGAATGCCAGCCGGCGTGCTGCGCTTGATGGTGCCACTCGGGCGCCAGCCGGCCCGGCGATTGCTCCGAAATCCTGGGACCAATTAGACTGTTCGGCCGAAGCTTCTCTCAGGCGCAGCACCGCCGGGCGCGTCCCCATGTCGTCTCGGCGAGGAGTCCACGTGATCAGTTCGATGGATATCGCTGCACGGGGTACGGTCTCGCGAGCTTTCGCTCAGCGGAGACGGGCTCTAATCGGGTGTCCGAGGCGGTAGTCAATCGGCAGTCTCTAGCCGCTGCCGGGCTGTTGAGATGCGCTGTAAGACATTCGAGCCAGTTGCGCTGGGAATTGATGATCGCAAGGAAACCGATGGCACCAGGAGATTGGAGATAACGCGCCCAATGGGCAACGTTCTTACTCTTCTGTTGTTCGTGCTGCCGCTGAGCGTAGACACGTTCGCGATCTCTGCGGCGGTGGGGGCGAACCGGATCTCCGGTTGGAGCCGGTGGCGGATCTCCATGATCTTCGCCATTTGTGAAGGTGGTACACCACTGATCGGTCTGGGCCTCGGCTCATCGGTCGGACAAGCGGTCGGCGGCGTCGCTGAATACTTCTCCGGCCTCCTGCTCATCCTACTCGGTGGCTACCTATGGTGGTCCGATGACGACGACGGTAACGATGACGAGGCGGTGAAAGCGCGGCGACTCATCAACACCCGCGGCCTGGCCCTCATCGGGCTAGCCTTATCGATCAGTCTCGACGAGCTGGCGATCGGATTCAGCTTCGGTCTTGGTGCCACTCTCGCCGCACCCGCAGTCATCATTGCCATCATCACGACTCAAGCACTTGTCGCCTCACAGCTCGGATTGTCCCTTGGTTCCCGGATCAGTGGACGCCTGCGTGAACTCCTCGAACGCATCGCCGGCCCTGTCCTGACCTTCCTGGGGTTCTACCTCCTGGTCGAGGCGCTCATCCGCACCGAGTTCGTCCCTCCACGCGGTGCGGTAATCGTCAGCACCCTCGTGATCGTCTTATCAGCTGTGATCATTTATCGCCGCCTCGTGGGGCAAACGCACCCGGAGTCGGACACACCATCGCGACCTCCACAGCTGCCGGGCATTCGCCCTAGCTAGTGGCCGATTCCACGAGTCGGAGCCGTTGCACACCTGACCATGGTGGGATCACGCCACCGCCGCATCCGGGCCTCGGCCCGGGCGACATGGGCGCATCCCGGCGTTTCTCCGCGGGCCCGCTCGACCCACGACTACGGTGCACGTGTTCACGTATCGGACGAAGCGGTGAGGTCGGGTTACGGCATGGGGAACCATCTTGGATCTTGAGGCCCGGAAGCCTGCGGCGAAACGATCGCCCGGTCCGGGCCAATCGCCGGGCACTCGGGTCTGGTCGGTGTTGGGGGCGATACGCCGCCGCGGATGGCTACGACCGAGACGGATCGGCTGCCTACTCGTGGTGCTCGTGATCACTGCGATGTGGCTGGTGGGCCGCGCCGTGGACGGCGTCAACGCCCTGCTCAGCCCGCCCACGGTATCCGGCAACCCCCTCGGCAGCGTCGCGCCGGCGCGCCCGGCGACCAGCGGCTCGCCGACCATTGACCGGATTGTGCAGCGTGGCAAGCTCATTGTGGCGATTCAAGAAGCGCCTGGGCTGGCGCAGCGCTCGTCAGATCCTGGCCGTTACACCGGATTCGACATCGCGCTGCTTGATCTGATCGCGCATGACCTGAGGGTGGATCCCGCTCGAACTAGCTTTAAGCCCCTCCCTCCGAGCCTCCGCGAGGCGGCACTTGACCGGGGCGAAGCGGATCTCCTACTCGGCGGGTATGAGATCCCCGAAACGGCAGACACCAAGGTAGGCAGCGCAGGCCCCTATCTGGTGCGCCCATTGCAGTTGGCTGTGCCCGCGAGCAGCCCCGTGAGGGATCTGCCCTCACTTGGTCAGCGGGAGGTGTGCGCGCCCGCGGGCTCGCCAGCCGCAACGGCGCTGGTCGCTCGCAGGGTGACGGTACAGACTCGGGCGACCCTAGCCTCGTGCGCGGACCTGCTCGGAGGCCGCGTCGGGGGGATCGCCGGGGATCAGGCCGCGGTGGCAGCGGTGCTCTCCCGGACACCCCGCACGCTACGAGTGCTCACCGAGCCGCTGGGGACCACCGAGTACGGCGTCGGCCTACCGCCCGGCGACCCGGTGCTGCACGACCGCATCACCGCGGTGCTACGGCACGCGATCGAGGACGGCACGTGGGCTCGGCTCTACGCCGAGTATCTGGGAACCCCGGTGCCCAGCCCCCCTGCGCTGCGTTGACCTACCGCCGGTTGCGGCGGAACAACCGCGCCAGCGGGTCGAAACGGAGACTGACCACCCGTTCCTTCATCGGGATCAGCGCATTGTCCGTGATCTTGATGTGCTCCGGGCACACCTCAGTGCAGCACTTGGTGATGTTGCAGAAACCCAGGCCGTGCTCGTCCTGCGCGGCCTGTTTGCGGTCCACCCCCTCCTCGTCCGCGGCATCGAGCGGATGCATGTCCAGCTCAGCGATCCGCATCAGGAACCGGGGCCCGGAGAAACTCGCCTTGTTCTCTTCGTGATCGCGGATCACGTGACAGGTGTTCTGGCACAGAAAGCATTCGATGCACTTGCGGAACTCTTGCGAGCGTTCCACGTCGACCTGCTGCATCCGGTATTCGCCTGGCTGCACACCCTTGGGGGGCATGAATGCGCGAATCTCGCGCGCCTTCTGATAGTTGTACGAAACGTTGGTGACGAGGTCTCGAATGACCGGGAATGTACGCATCGGGGTGATCGTGACCGGCTGCTGTTCCGGCAAGGTGGACATCCGCGTCATGCACAGCAGGCGAGGGCGCCCGTTGATCTCGGCGCTGCATGATCCGCATTTACCCGCTTTGCAATTCCATCGCACCGCAAGGTCAGGCGCCTGGGTGGCCTGCAGCCGGTGGATCACATCGAGAACCACTTCCCCCTCATTGACCTGCACGTCGAAGTCGACCAGATCCCCGCCGTCGGCGTCACCGCGCCAGACCCGGAAACGCCGTTGGGTGCCCATGTCAGTCCATCCCTCCGGGGAGCTCGTCGGCGGTGAAGTACTTCTTCAACTCATCGAGCTCAAATAGTTGAACCAGATCCGCGCGCATCGGGAGCTGGTCCTGACGTCCGACGTGGACACTGCCCTCCGCGCTGCTCCTGTCCCGCGTACACGCCAGCAGGGCGCCTCGCCATTCGGGGTCCATCACGGGGTAGTCATCTCGGGTGTGGCCGCCCCGGCTTTCGGTCCGTTCTAGTGCCGCCCGTGCGACGCACTCGCTGACCACCAGCATGTTGCGCAGATCCACCGCCAGATGCCAGCCGGGATTGAACTGGCGGTGACCCTCCACCACAACGTGTTCAGCTCGCCGGCTCAGCTCGCCGAGCTTTTTGAGTGCGAGTTCTATCTCGTCGGCCCTGCGAATGATGCCGACCAGGTCGTTCATGGCCTGCTGAAGCTCTTGGTGCAGTTGGTAGGGGTTCTCTGCGCTCTCGCCGTGGGACTCCGCGTGGAAGGGGCTGATCGCGCGCTGCGCCGCAGCCTCGACGTCCGCCGCTGCGACCGATGGCCGGCACGCGCCGAGGCCGTCCACGTAGGTCGCAGCCCCGAGGCCAGCCCGCCGACCGAACACGAGCAGGTCGGACAGCGAGTTGCCGCCCAAGCGGTTGGAACCATGCAACCCGCCGGCGACCTCACCGGCGGCGAAGAGCCCACGCACCGACGCGGCCGCGGTGTCCGGATCGACCTGCACACCGCCCATCACGTAGTGGCAGGTGGGGCCGACTTCCATCGGCTCGGCTGTGATGTCCACGTCGGCCAGTTCCTTGAACTGGTGGTACATCGAGGGGAGTCGCTTCGTGATGACCTCGGCGGGTAGCCGGGTGGAGACGTCGAGGAAGACCCCGCCGTGCTGCGATCCTCGGCCCGCCTTGACTTCAGAGTTGATCGCCCGCGCTACCTCGTCACGCGGCAGCAGCTCCGGGGGCCTGCGGTTGTGATCTGGGTCGTCGTACCAGCGATCTGCCTCCTCCTCCGACGTCGCGTACTTGTCCTTGAAGACCTCGGGGATGTAGTCGAACATGAAGCGCTTGTTCTCCGAGTTGCGCAGCACACCACCGTCGCCGCGGACCGACTCGGTGACGAGGATTCCCTTGACGCTGGGCGGCCACACCATCCCGGTGGGATGAAACTGGACGAACTCCATATTGATCAGCGCGGCGCCGCTGCGCAGCGCGAGTGCGTGCCCGTCCCCGGTGTACTCCCAGGAGTTGCTGGTGACCTTGAACGCCTTGCCGATGCCGCCGGTAGCCAGCACCACGGCCGGTGCGTCGAACCGGACGAAGCGCCCAGTCTCGCGCCAGTAGCCGAACGCTCCGGCGATCGTGTCGCCCTCTTTGAGCAGTTCGGTGATCGTGCACTCGGCGAACACCGTGAGGTTGGCCTCATAGTCGCCGTGCTGCGCGAAGTCCTCCTGCTGCAGCGAGACGATCTTCTGCTGCAGCGTGCGGATCAGTTCCAAACCCGTGCGGTCACCTACGTGAGCCAGCCGCGGGTACTCGTGCCCGCCGAAGTTGCGCTGACTGATCTTGCCGTCTTTGGTCCTGTCGAACAGTGCGCCATAGGTCTCCAGCTCCCACACTCGCTGCGGCGCTTCTTTCGCGTGCAGCTCCGCCATCCGCCAATTGTTGAGGAACTTGCCCCCACGCATGGTGTCGCGGAAATGCACCTGCCAACTGTCGCGTGGGTTGGTGTTGCCCATCGACGCCGCGATGCCGCCCTCGGCCATGACGGTGTGGGCCTTGCCGAACAACGATTTACAGATAATGGCGGTGCGCTTACCCAGCTCGCGGGCTTCGATGGCGGCCCGCAGGCCGGCGCCGCCCGCACCGATCACCACGACGTCATAGTCGTGGCGCTCGATCTCGGTCATCGGGCTCCTCGTCAGTTGAACAGGCGCAGGTCGGCGATCCACCCCGCGGCGACGGCCATGATGTAGAAGTCCGTGAGCATGACCGTGATCAGCGACGTCCAGGCGAACTGCATGTGCCGCCCGTTGAGCTTGGACAGCTGAGTCCAGAACCAGTACTGCACGGGATGCCTGGAGAAGTGCTTGAGCCGGCCTCCGAAGATATGCCGGCATGCGTGGCAGGACAGCGAGTACAACCACAACATCGTGACGTTGACCAGCAGGATCAGCGAGCCCAGACCTACCCCGAAGCCACCGCCAGCGGGAAAGAATGCCAGCACAGCGTCATAGGTATTGATCAGCAGCAACGCGGATGCGAGGTAGAACAAATATCGGTGCAGATTCTGGACAATCAGAGGCAGGCGGGTCTCACCGGTGTATCTCTTAGCAGGCTCGGTGACTGCGCATCCGGGCGGCGACAAGAGGAATGCCCGGTAGCCGGCCTTGCGATAGTAGTAGCAGCTCGCTCGGAATCCGGCGAGAATGGGGAATATCAGGATCGGCAGCGGCAGGGCCAGCGGAAATGCCGGCAGCGGCGTGCCGAAATGCGATGAACCTGGCGCACACGAGGTGCTCAGACACGGAGAGTACAAGGGGGTGAGGTAGTGGTATTCACCGACCCAGTAATCGGTCCGCATGAACAGTCTGACCGTGGTATAGACGATGAAGGCGCCCAGCACGAGGGCGGTCACCAGTGGTGACACCCACCAGCGATCGGTCCGCAGGGTCCGGGCGGAGATCGCGGCCCGACCGGGCCGTGTCCGAACAAGCTGGGTCCGACCTGGTGGGGCAACCCCAGAGGG
>CAXUFG010000103.1:0-17725 GCA_964250265.1 uncultured Pseudonocardiaceae bacterium
CCCCGGTCGTGGCTGGCACCGCGGAACCTTGACGGTCACGGTGTCCCCGGCCGCCGCGGGCAGAACAGACAGAATGATCGCGGGAGACGGCCGAGTGCGGAGAAGGAACCTTGACGGCGTGGCGCTACCGTGGACGCGTGGCGAGGACACGTCGAAGCACAGCCGCCGCTCACGCCGGAAGGGCCGGCTGGGAGCCAACTGAGGCTGGCGCACATCTTCGTGGTCGCTCGATACGCAACACACAGCCTGAAGTCAAACTGCGAAAGGCAATCCATGCCTTGGGTCTGCGATTTCGTTTGAATCGCCGAATCAGTCGTTACACACCCGACCTCGTATTACCGCGACACCACTTGGCGGTCTTTGTGGATGGCTGCTTCTGGCACGGATGTCCCGAGCATGGGCCGACGGAGTTCCGAGGACCCAATGCAGACCACTGGAGATCGAAGATCGAAACCAATCGTGCCCGTGACATGGCCGCGAATGCTGAACTGACAGATGCGGGCTGGAAGGTACTCCGCATCTGGGAGTGCGAGACTCGTGTCAACGTGAGAGCCGCAGCCGCGAGGGTGCTCGCGGCAACTCAAGCCACGGTGGGAGAAGTCGTCTTGGTCTGAGCTGACCGACACCAAACCGCAAGGGGGCAGCTGCCGCAGTGCAACTTCTCGATCTTGCAGTGCGTTACTCCGACCAGTCGCAGGGCTGCCATCCGTAGCGCGGCGTCCTCGCCGCTGCCTACCAAGCGCGCTAGGTCGATGCGGCCGTCAGTCAGTCGGTTTGTCGCAGCAGACCTGCTGCCCGCCACTCGCGCTGCTACCCGAAGGACGCCCTGCGAACGCAGCAGCACGTCCTCGCCTCGCAGCATCCGGAAGATTTGTTCCTCGGCCGGTTTGAGGCCGACAATTTCCGGAAGTAGTTCGGGCTGGAGCCATGCCTTGTTGTGACGCAACAGCGGCCGTAGCCGATCTAGGGCTTGGCTGGCTTTGGTGCCTTCGAGTGGTTCCTGCGCTGAGTCCAGCGTTGCCTCGTCGAGATCGGCGAGTCCACGGACTCGGCTCAGCGCGTCGCCGATCCGTTCCGGATTTGTCCGTGCGCCACTCGTCAATGCTGCCGCTATCGCTACAGGTGGCGTGATGGATATGCCGGGCAGCATGAACCAGTAGCCGGATGACCGCTGCTCCTCCGCCCACTTGGTCAGCTTCTTACGAGCTGCCAACCAGTCGGTCGGCTGAGAGTCTGGTCGTTCGGCTTTTGCGGTGAGAGCGAGCGCCGCAGCCTTGCCTAGCAGCGGCGGAACGGCGTTGCCGATCTGGCGGAACGCATCACTGCGAGTACCCGAAAAGCGGAAGGCGTCCGGGAAGGTCTGGATTCGGGCCGCCTCCCTCACGGTGAGGGTGCGGTGTTCCTCCGGATGTATGTACCAGTAACCGTCCTTGGCGATATGGGCGGTTATCGAGCGGCTGACGTCGTCCCAGTTGAGACGTTTGTACTTATCGTCGAAGCTGTCGGCCTTGTACCTGCGTAGCCACTCCGGTATGTCGGAGTAGAGCGTCTTGGAGTCCATAAGCCGGAAGACCTCGAGGTCGTCCGGTCGGACGGCACGAGTCATGTGGTCGTGCAGCACACCCGGTATGGCATCTTCCCGCATCCGAACGCAGTACGTCGACGCGTCGGCTGGAGGGACGTAGGCCATCTCACGGGCGCCAGTCGTCGCTCCGAGCTTCGGAAGATCACCGATGCTGTCGCCCACTGTCGTGAAGGTGTGCTGCTCGTCAGGCCAGCTGAACTCGTGGCCGTCCCGGCGGGCGAGCAGGATCAGGCGCTTGCGATGCTGAGGTACGCCGAATCGCCAGGCGTCGGCCAGCCGCACCTTTGTGGCGTAGCCAGCGTCCTCCAGCAAGTCGACCATGATGCGGATGACTCGGAAATCATCACCGAGACCCATGTCGGGGACGTTCTCCATCAGGATCGCCCGCGGCTTCAGACGTAACGCCACATCTATGAATGCGGACCACAGTTCTCGTCGGTGATCGCGGGCGTCGCGCAGGCCGGCTTCAACGAGGCTACGAATCTTGCTTCGTCCAGCTCGGCTGAAAGGCTGGCATGGGGGCCCACCGGCGACAAGATCGACTGGGATGTTGTTGAACAGTCCGACGAAGGTGTCGCGCGCCCTTTCCTCACCGAGGTCAAGATCGAGTGCAAGACCGGGAAAATTATGACGGTGAGTCTCCAGCGCCCGGGGATCGTGGTCGACCGCGGCGGCCACTGCCCAGCCGGCAGCCTCTACACCTGCGCTCAACCCACCGGCACCGGAGAATAGGTCGACGGCGATTGATCGTCCTGCTTCGCGTTGTGCGTCACACCATGTTTTGAGCGTGCGGACTGTCGGCCCCTCGGGGTGGGCCGGCAACCTCAGCGCGTCGCTGCGCTGCAAGCGAACGCCGTAGTGCGCCACCTACCCTCCCTCCCTGGGTGTCTTGCGACCAGGAGATCACAAAGCCAAGTTCTTTGGCAAGCAGTGTCATGGCGGCCACGCCGAGGGGTCGCGCGCGACCCGCCAATCGATACAGGCGTTCATATCGAGCTGGTACGACACTCTGGTGATGCCGTTCGGTAGCCCCACGGGGAACGAGGTCCGAGTGAGTCGAGGGAAGTCGTCGGTGACCTTGTAGAGGTTCTCTTCGACGACCCGGTACGGCACGGCCGACTGATCACGGCCGGCCGGGGTGTAGCCGCGCTGACCGAGTTTGCTGAGCAGATTGGCGCGCGCTTCGGATTGTCCGCTAAGCGTGGTGGTGGCGACCTCGACGAGGCTGTTCAGGGTATTGGCCGCTAAGGCGTCCCGGGCCACCCGCAGACTGTAGAGGTAGAGATCTCCGCTCTCTGCATCGTCGAGCTGTGCGAGATGCTGGATCGTGTGGACCATAGGCCCGGCCCGTGAGGTTGCCTTGACCTCGACCGAGCGCTCCTGCCACTGGAAGTCGTGGCGGGAGCCGTTCGAGGCGTCCCAGGCCTGTACCGAGTCGGCCGACACTCCCGCCCAGCGGATGAGAAACCACAGCTCGCCGAACAGCCCGATGGCGTCAACGGCTGACAACTGTGTTGGATCGACGCCCCAGAACCAGCGCCACTCGCTGAGCGCCGTGATGACCTGGCTACGGCGAACATCCGGATCTGCTTGCACCGCCTCCTCGGCGATGTCGGCTGCTACCGCCGCGAAAGTCGCGGTGACTGCCGGATCCAGGCATACAAGGTCAAGGTATGCCTCGTCTGGTTGGTCAGGAATGCGATGACGCGCCACCGACAAGCCGAGTCCATGGGTGCCGGTGATGTCGACGATCACGCCGTCCGGTATCTGTACTAGCAGGTGCTGGCGGTTGGAGTGGTCGCGGGCAACCCAGACGCCCGAACCGGCTACGACCTCGCTGGCCTCAAGCTGTGTGACCGACGCGGGGACCGGCAGGTCCCGCCAACGTGACTGAAACTCCTCCGGTGTCACAGCGTGCCTTTCGGCGGCGGCGCGGAGACGTATTCGACGGTGGCGTCACTGTTACTGAACGGGAACGAGACGGCGTAGGCAATGAGCGTCGCGGCCTTGTCTGCGTCCGCGAACAGCGGTATACGGGTCGTTGAGTTCTTCAGTTGCTGAGCGGCAGCGCTGATCGGATAAAGCATCAGCAGGCCCTCTTCCGGGGCACGGTGCGCACGGTAGGCTTCGGCCCGGGAGCTGTACTTGTCATCTTTCGTCTCGTCGGTGGCAATCCGTACGTCTTCGGCGGTCAAGCCTAGTCCCAGCTGCTCGTCGTCCGGTTCGGTAACCACTCCGAGAGACGTGGGATCGTTCTTGAGGCGGCTACGAGCAATCAACGGCACGCTCGGCATACCAATGACGCCGAGATTCTCGTTCCATATCGGCTCGTCGCGGCTCTTCTTGGCGCAGGACAGCAGCACCCACCAGTGAGTCAGCTCCCCATTCCGTAATTGCTTGTCTATATAATCTACGACCGACGGGGGATCGATCGCCGCCTGCGGGATGACACGGAAATTACTCAGAAATTCGATCACTGACCTTGGATGAACATCGGCCCACGCAGGCTTCGCGTCAACGAACTCGGGTGCACCCAGCGCACTCAGGAAATCACGTGTCAACTCCAGATTGGCTTGCAGGTCGACTGTCGGCCTCTCCAAGAACCGCAGGGTCTGTACCCGTTCACCGGCATAGTTGACGCTCAGCTCACGCGCCGCTTGCATCTTGCTCTTCTGTGTCACAGCCATCAGCGGATGAGTTCGCACCTTCGGCACGAACTTAGTCGGTGTAAGCTTCTCGCGGTCGTAGCGAGCAATCTGCTTTCGCAGTTCCTCCTCGGCTGTGGCCAGATCATGGAAGCAGGACACCAACAGTTCCGTACTGTAGAGACGGGTCAGGTCTACGTATCGGCCGCGATAACCGAACCAGCGGCCCATCTGCATGAGCGTGTCATAGTATAATGTCTCCCGGACGTAGTAGGAGATCAGTAATCCTTCGATCGTGACACCACGGCTGAGCTTGTTTCCGCCGATCAGTACAGCCTTTAGGTTCGGTTCCGCGTCGAAGTCGATGTTGTCCGGCCAGTCGGAATTCAGAACTCTGACCGCGATGCCGCCGCGTAACAGGTGGTCGATGTAAGGTTCGATCGTCTCGAAGGCAACGTCGCGAACAAGATCGACGCTCGCCGAAACAGGTCGGAATCGTCTGTTCCAACGTCCCCTGAGGGCGGGTCGGTATTCGGCGGCCTCGTACAGCCAGCGCTGTCTGATATAGGCGAGTTCTGCGGTAACTTCGGGCGCGAGCGGGTTCTGCATCGCTCGCTGCATGCCGGTGTGGATGAGCATGGTGCATGGCTCGTCCTTGCCGGACCGTTGCACCCATGCGGCCGCTGCTAGCACGTAGTCCTCTAGCGCCTGCTTCATGCTCGGCGGCATCGTTGGTTGAAACCCAGGTCTCTGCCGCGGTGGTGGCACCAGCATGACGACCTCGTGATCGGGTACGAACTCGATGACGTTGAGCCCATCCTCGCTACTGGTCTCCGCGTCACCGGGCAGGCGGTCACGTCCAAATAGCTGGGTGGCACCGACGTAACTGTCTCTGGGGGGGTGCGGCAGCGAGATAATAAAGTGGCTTGGAAAGAGATCGTTGCCACCCGTTGTGTCGAAGGCTGACGGGTCGATAAGTACATTCGCGAAGGGAGTCGCGGTGTAGGCTACATAGGAGCAGCGAACGAAGCCGCGCAATAGTTTGCGGATGTTCAGGTTGATCGTGCTTGGATCGAGTTCGTCGTCGCTGAGCTCTTCGCCGTCGAAGTCCGCCTGAGCAACGAGGTCGACCTCATCACGGGGCGATCGGTTTCCGCCGGTATTGACCGACGCCTGGTCAGCTTCGTCGTCGATGACGAGCACTGGAACGTGATCAGGTACTTGTCCCTGCATCCAGTCGATTAGACGTTCGAGACGCGTCTTGTTCTTCTTAACTACGAAAATCACTTGCTCGTTGCCTTGGAGGACAGCGGCGTTGACTCCTCGGGGATTAAAATCGCTCCAGAGCTCGGCGCCGGTCATCCACTGCCAGCGTCGCCCCGCCTTTGGCTCGCCGACGCCGGCGACGTGCTCACGGCCGAGGTCGCGCTCTAGGCGACGCTGCGTCTGCTGGCGCAGCGTGTTGTGCAGACCGGAAAGCACGATTACTATTTTGTAGCCGGCGTCCCCGGCCTTTGCGATCAGCGCGGAGAAGTTGGCGGTTTTGCCGCTCTGGACGTGGCCGACCACCAGTCCTCGGATGGCGAACGGTGCGGCAGCATGCGGGTCCTCTAGATGCGCCAGCACCTTGTTACTAGACCGGTCAAGATTGTCGAGTTCGAAGTCTCGGCGCCCCAACGTATGTGCCAGATAAGCGCGCTGACGGCGCCAGTAGTAGCCCTTCGACGGGTCGTAACTGTCGAACCACGATCGTGGGCCGCCGTCCGACAGTACGCCCGGCTCCAATATCTCAATCGTGGTCGATGTTTGGCGACGGTAGTGTCGCAGTACCGCCTCATGATCATCGACCGGGACCAGTGGCCCCGCGGCAGCCAGCGCCTCATCGAATGTCGTACCATCTCGTGTCATCAGGACACGGATCAATTGGACGTGGCCTTCTATCCGCTCACCATCCGAGGTCACGGGCCACCTCCGGAGCTGTTCGGCGCAGGCTCGCCACGATCCGCTCCAGTGCCGCCTGCTCTCCAGCGGCTCTTGCGGCCGCCTCGATGGCGCTACGCTCCCTATGTTCGACCAGAGGGGCTCGGCCGGTGCCGCCCGCGTTCGCGCCGACGGTAATCGGACCGATACCCGTATCGGGATAGTTGACGTCGGCGTGCGCAGTGGATCGCGGAGCGACCTGTGGTGGCTGGGTTGGTGTCGACGGTGGACCCGGTCGCCCACCGGACGAACTGATCTTGCTGTCGCCACCTTTGCGGTAGCGCTGAGAGGCAATCCGCGCGACCTGATTAATGACAGGCTCGATATCGTCCCGCAGATCGACCGGGAGCTTGACGATTGCCTTCGAGATGTTGATCCCGAACGCCGTATCCAGGTTCGGTGGGAAGTCCAAGGCGACGCGCGCCAGCTTGGTGTGCTCGTCAAGGGTTCGGAACCGGCTCCAACCACCCCACTGGATGAGCCGGTTGGCCCGATAGACGTACAGGCCCTGTTGCCGGTTCCACTTCAGAGGCCCGGACGCACGCTGCCAAGCAGCGGTATCTGAGAACTCGGACTTGTCTGGCAACACATAAGGACTCACATGCACGATGCCCATGCCACGCTCCGAGGCGACCCGAAAGTCATGCTCGGGGAGCGCCGTTGTCTCGGGCTCACTGCGGCAGAAAGGGTCCCAAGCGTCAACTTCCGAGCCGTTTACCAGGATCTGCAGTGTGTGACCGCGCACCTGACCCGCCAGGAAACGATGGAAGACCATGCCAAGGTGCTCGGCGATGGCCTCGGCCCGATCGAGCAGCTTCCGCCTAGCCCAGCCACCCCATGGATCTTTGTAGTCCAAGATACGGTCGAGGTCCTCCCAGAGAACCACGGTGCCGGTCGTCTCTCGCAGAGGCTCGATGAGATGTGCTGGACGGTCTGACGGCTCGACGACTAAGATCTCCCACCGGTTGGACTGCTCGATGTGGTCAAGATCGAGTGCTCGAACTTCTACCCGTGCTCGCTCCGGCGCTCGACGAGACGCTACGACCACCCTCCGGCACTGCGAGGTCGAGGCAGTCTTCAGTCCGAAGCCGAACTTGCCTAGATCGTCGCCGTCGTAGTTCCGCATACTGCCGTAGCGCAGTGACTCGGTCAGCGTCGTCGTGTCCATCCCGTGACCGTCGTCAGCGATCCGAATCCACGAATCAATGCCGTCGAAGTGCAGGTCGACCGTAATGATCGTCGCGCGTGCCGACACGCTGTTGTCCACGAGATCGGCGACCGCTTGGGGCAGTTCGTAGCCGATGTCTCGCAAGGATGAGATGGTCCGAGCAGCGGCGGGCACTACCAGCTCGACCCGTGGCCTACGCGCCGTCGCGCCACGCGGGGACGCCACCAACCTCCTACCTCCCTGTGCCGACGTGTCTCGCACCCGGCTCGCGTGGCCCGGACATGCAAAGACTAGGTGATAGCACAGGCAGCATCCGGTCGGCTCACTACAACACAACAATGACCCGGCTGACGCGTGTGGTTGATCAACGCTCGGGCGCTCTCTCATTGTAGGGTGAGCTGCCCCCGGGCGCTGACAGGAGGACCAGCAAGTGACGGCAGTAGCCCCGACGCCGGAAAAGGCGCCGTGCCCACTGCGCACCGTCCAGGCGACTGCATGACCGAGCTACAGCCTTCTGGCCGCGGGGCCCTTCGTCCGCGTGCCCGCCTACTCCGCACCCTCGGCACAGACCTGATCAGCAGCGAGAAGGTTGCGTTGATCGAGCTAGTCAAGAACTCCTTCGACGCCGACGCGACTGTAGTGCTCGTCCGCTTCATCGGACCACTTACCCGGGGGCAGGGGTCCGTCGAGATCTGGGACGACGGCCACGGCATGGACGTCGAGACACTTCGGAGCTCATGGCTTGACATCGCCACCGACGTCAAGAAGATGCGCACCCGTAGCGAGAGTGGTCGCCGCCGGGTCCTCGGCGAGAAAGGCATTGGCCGTCTGGCGGCAGCCCGGTTGGCCAATGAGATGCTGATGACAACTCGGAGAGCAGGAGCCGACGAGATAAAGCTACTGATCGACTGGCGTGACTTCGACCGCGAAGACGCGTACCTGGATCAGATCGAAGTCGCTTGGGAGGTCGGCCCACCCTCGGTCTTCATCGATGAAGGCCCCGCCGACACGGCGTTCACGAGCGCGTCGATAGAGCAGTGGCAGCATGGCCAGGGCACGCTCCTTCATCTCAACCGCCTCTCACGTGAGTGGGTGGCGGAAGACTTTGATGATCTGAGCACGGCCCTCTCCCGGCTGGTTCGCCCACGACCGGACGCTGCCCTCGGCCAGGCCGTCAACGGCTTCAAAATCGTGCTCGAGCTGCCCAGTGAGTTCGACTTACTGTCCGGCGAGGTCAAACCTCCAGCGGAACTCAGTTCCCCGCATTATCAGCTGGTCGGGTCTGTAGAGGGGCATGGCGTCGCCCAGTTGCGCTATAGGCAACTTGATCCGCCCTTGGACGTCGCGATTGACGACGCAGACTTGTGGACAAACCGCCGCAGAGATCCTCAGAGTGGGCCGTTCGAACTGGACATTGAGGTGTGGGACCGCGACAGGGAGGCGATCGAGAAAGTTGCAGGTCAGCAAAGCATCACGGACTTCCGTCGGCTCTTGAACCAAGTGGCTGGTGTAAGTGTCTACCGCGACGGCTTTCGTGTTCTCCCGTTTGGTGAGGTGGGTGACGACTGGCTCGCGCTTGACCGACGGCGCGTGCAGAACCCAACGATGCGGGTATCCAACAACCAGGTCATTGGGCACGTCTTCATCGGGGCTGATGCCAACAGTGACCTGCGAGACCAGACGAACCGTGAAGGGCTTATTGAGGGAACCGCGTATGAAGACCTCAGAACGCTCGTACAAAACGCGCTCGGACTTATAGAGGCGAAGCGTTATGCGGCTCGACGTAAGGAGAAGAGACAGGAGGAGTCGCGTGGTGGCCTATTTAGTCGGTTCGAACTTGGCGAGCTCCGCAGCGCGCTCGCCGCTAAGTATCCAGCCGACACGCGCCTGATCGGTCTGATCGACGCGAAGAACGAGGACATCCAGGAGGGGGTCGAGGAAGTCCAGCGGGTCCTCTCTCAGTACTCCCGGCTGGCCACACTCGGATCCCTTGTCGATCGTGTACTCCATGAGGGCCGAACCGCTGTGTCCCGCCTGAAGAGCCTCGTGCGCTTCGGCCAGCGCGACCTAGCTAAACACAGTTGGACGTCGGACCAGAAATTGGTGGAAGCGTCCTCCTTCCTGCAGGGCGCATCGGTACAGGCCGAGCTTTTGGCCACGTTGTTTAGCCAAATCGAGCCGTTTGGCGGTCGCAAGCGCGGCAAGCCAAAGGTTCTTGCACTTCGGCAGATTATCGACGATGCGGTCGCAATTTTCAAGGCGCAAGCGGACGATATCGGTGCTGAGATCGAGGTCCAAGGCGGAGGGATCGAAGTTCGTGTCGACCCGTCAGAGATTCTTACGGTGATTGTCAACCTTATCCAGAACGCGCTGTATTGGTTGTCGACTACATCGGAGCGTAGTCAACGAAAAGTCATCGTCAGTGCGAATCGAAACTATGACGAGTCAGTCTCGATCCTTGTGAGCGACTCTGGTCCCGGTGTCGCCGACGACTTGCGGGACTTCATCTTCGATGCCTACTTCTCGACCCGGCCCGACGGCGTCGGTCTCGGACTTAGCATTGCAGGCAACATCGTTCATGATTTATACGGCGGCGAGCTGGGGCTGGTAAATAATGGACCATTGCCCGGGGCGACCTTTGCCGCAACGCTGCGGAAGCGAGTCTGATGACTGGACGTACCTGGCGCGTACTGGTGATCGACGATAATCCCGAGATGACCGCCGATGCCGAACGTGAGCTACGTGACGCTTTCGACCACGACCCTGATCTCGAAGTTTGTATCGATGTGGAGAACAGTTTTGAGGTCGGCTTTCAGCTCGTGAAAGACGGGAGCTGCGACATTGTGGTACTCGACGTTCGTCGGGACAAGACTGAAACCGCCGGCGAAGACCCATACAGAGGTCGTCTCGTCTACTCAGAGATACGCGAGGCACGCTTCGTTCCGATCATCTTCTGGACCGCACTGCCGCAGAACGTTATAGACCAGAGAACGCCGCCGCTCGTTGACGTCTTCCCTAAGGAAGAACTCGAACTCATTCCTAACGCTATACGTGCCGCCATCAACAGTGGAACTGCTGGTGTTATGGCAGATATTGAAAGTCGCGTCGCGGCAGTCATGCGTTTGCACTTGTGGGAGGAGCTCGCTCCGCACTGGGAAGAAGATACGGCAGGGGGACGACCGGAAGAGCTCGCGCATATCCTGATAACCCGTGTCGCGCACTCCCTGCAGGACCAAGCGCTACCCGAGCTGACAAGCAGGCCAAGTCACTGCTACCTGTATCCGTCCGTGTCCGAGAGGTTTCGTCCTGGCGACCTGTTACATCGTTTAGTGGGTGAAGACCGCGAGTGGTGGGTTGTTCTAACACCAGCTTGTGATCTTGAGCATGATGGGAAGGTCGACTTCGTCTTGCTTGGTAAAGCATCTTTACTCACTACACACCCCAAATACACGTCATGGGCACTCACTCAGTCCAATGGAAAGTGGAGTGAGTTGAACGAGGTACTTAAGGGCAAGGTTGCCCGCTATCACTACCTACCGAAGTTTCGGGACATTCCTGACCTGGTGCTAGATCTCGAACGCACGCAGTCGGTTCCCGTCAGCGAACTTGGGGGCTTCAAGCGCACAGCTTCACTCGTGAGCCCGTATGGCGAAGCACTGCTCGCCAAGTACAGTCACTTCCGGGGACGGATTGGAACACCGGATCTTAACTCGGCGAGTGTTAAGGAACGGCTAACAGCTGCGGCTAACCTTCAAAAGGGCTGATATTGGCGTGGTATTCGATTGTTTTAAAGAAGGTGACAGACCTGGGAGCTGGCGTAGCGTCGTGAGCACGGCGCCCCAACGTCGGCTCGACAACGCGGCAGGTGTGAACGGTGTCGCGGTTATCGTCAGTCAGTTGGGGGGGTTCTCATTCGGGAACCGTTGCGGGCGGCGGCCGCCAGAGCGGTGGGCGTCTCAGGTCGTCAGCACATCTGGCGGGTTTCAGTTCGCTGGGTGGCAATTGCTCAAGGGTGTCGAGTCCAAGGTTGACCGAGTCGGGCTGGTACGCGGGTGAGGCCCCATGGACCGCGTTTGATCCAGACGGTGAACAGGCCTGTGGCGGCCGCGGGGCAGATGTCGTTGTCGAGGCGGTCGCCGATAGGTTTCGCAGTAGGGGCAGCCCTCAGTCCGCATGTAAGGCACACTAATTTGCAGCCAGACACGTCTGGCCACAGTCAGTGGCTATGGTTCGCCACGGTACGTCGTACGGCTCAACAAACAGAGATAGTTTGTGCGCGGACACCATGGCGGCCATGGCCGCTGGTGCGGTGACGTATCAATCAGGACGAGTTCCGTTGTCAGGCCGCGATCCAGGAAAGGTGTCCGTCAAGGGCGCGAAGAGCTCCGCTACCGAGGGGTCGCTGGGCGGCTGTACGGAATGCGTGAAGACGAGCGGCGCCAACTGCGTAGGCAGTCCAGTGCAGGAGTTCGGCGGCCTGGGTGGCGTGGGAACAGGCGGCGGCAAGGTCGCCGCTGTGCAGTTCCGCGGTGGCGAGATCGATCAGAATCAGCACGCGTAGCCGACGCCCAGTTGGGCGGGAACCGCCGACCGCCGCGCTAAGCACCTTGCGGGCCTGGCTGTGGTCACCAATCCGGAGGAGGACCCTGCCTGTAGCAGCGGTCAGATGCTCGGTGCCGTGGTCGTGAAACGATGCCAGGGCAGGATGACCGCTGGGCCGTTCGATGGTCGCGTGTGCGCGGTTGAGAGCCTCGTGCGTTGCGGCATGGTCTCCCCGGTCGGCGTGGATGGCGGCCTCAATGGTGGCGAGCCACGATGCGATGGCCGGAGTGGATTGGGCTTGCTTGCATGCTGCGGTGAGATCGTCGAGCGCGGCAACGGTCAGGCCTTCGGTGGTAGCGAGTTGGGCGGTGTGTCCGTGGGCGATGGCGGTGAGCTGATCGTCTGCCACCTCGCGGGCAGCATCGAGGGCCATGCTGTAGTAGGCGCGGCCTGACATGGTGTTGCCGTGGTCATCGGCGGCAAGCCGCCCGGCGAGGATCGCGACCTCGGCGAGGTTGCGCAACAGCCGACGTCGCTCATCCGGTGCCGGGTCTTGGCGCAGGGCATTCTGGGCCAAGCGCAGGTGGGCGGTGACCGAAGTCAGCAGGGCCGCGGGGTCGGCGGTCTCGTACAGGGCGTGGTAGCGCTCGGCGAGCTGTTCCAGATCGGCTACGGTGGCGGTCGCGGCGCGGGCGTGGCCGGCGGGGTCGGTGGCACTGGGGTCGAGTAATCGGAGCATGGTGCGGCGGTTGGTGATCGCGTCTTTCCATGCGTGCAGCATGTGCGGGGCGAGCGCGGTTCCGGCGACGCCAAGCTGGTCGAGCAGTCCAGCGGCGTTGTCTAACACCGCTACTAGCGACTGATCATCGGTCAACGGCCCTCTGCGGTCCGCGGGGACCGGGGGCGTGTTCTTCAGGCCGAGTTGGTCGGGTGCGACGCCGAATAAACGGCATAGCAGCTCACGGTATCGCGGGCTGACACCCTTCACGCCACGTTCCCATTGCGCGACCATGTCCGCATTGATCCCGACGCGCTCGTGGCGTTCCATCCAAGCCGGGTGCGCGATTCGGTCGGCCAGCTCTTGCTGTGTCCAGCCGAGGTCGGTGCGCAGCTCGCGCAGCCGGGGGCGCTCGGCGTCAGCAGTCACGACGGAGCACCCCCTCACGGCTTGGCCTGGTCGGCTGGTCCGGCCGGGCGTGGGAGGAGCGTCGCGGTTATGCGGGTCTGGGGGCTAACAAGTGGTGGCTGTACAAGCGGTACTTGTGGTCAAGCGAGCAGAATCGAGCGGTGCCGCCACGCCAGGCGCAGCAGGCCCGCGCCCGCGGCTTGCATCGGCTCGGCGCTCGCGTACCGCTCGACGGTCTGCGCGCTGAAGGGCACGGCGGGGGTGATCGATCCCTCGGTGTTGGCGTCGGCGATTTCGCCGAACAGCTCGTCGTACAGTGGTGCGTCGATCGTGACTACGGTCAAGATGTCGGTGCTGAAGGTGAGCGGATCGACTCCGATCCCCAGGCAGAAGGCGTGAACCTGGGCGGTGTCGAGGGCTCGGCTGAGTTGTCGGGCGAAGGGCCAGGCGTCGTAGTCGATCGGTCCGCGGTGGGTGTCGTAGTCTTCGGCATCCCCGCGCAGCTCTTCGGCGAGTTCCCGGATGACGCAGCGCCACAGGGAGAAGTCGTTACGCGTGTTCCACAGTTCCTCGCCCGCGGGCTGGAAGACCCCCACAGGCAGAACCTGATACATGCCCCCGGCATGACCGACGCGGGCGCCGTCGCGGCGATGCAGCGGGAACGTCACCGCACCGGCTGCCCGGTCGCACCGGACGGTGAGCGTGCTGATAGCGGCGTTCATAAGGCGACATGTCGGATTACAAGGGTCGCCGATTGTGGTACGTAGATCTTGTGTCTCAATCTCACTGAATGTGGCTGCGGTGAATTCGTGCGCCACGGCGTCGCCCACATCGATGCCATCAAAGTAGCGGCCGCTGCCGAATATCATGTACGGGTTTGATTGCAGGTCTGCGCGGAGTAGGCGGTATGTGGAGCGGTTTTCGAAGATGGCAGGCGCGGCGAGCGCCGCAACAGCGTCGGAAAAGGTGCGGTACTTGGTGCCGTCGGCCCGGGTGGGCAATAGTCGCTGAACGATAGGCTCTGCGCCCGTGATGCCGTCGAATTCCTCAGCGTGCGTGTACTGCAATTTAATATGGTCGAGCGGGATAGGTTCGTGGGGCAGCCACGGCGGTGTGCTCAACAGTGGCGTTCCCTCGACCGCGGCGGATTCCGGGTACTCGCGGGCCGCGCAAACAGCCAGTTCGTACCGGTGATCACGCAGGTAGTTTCGGACACGGAGCCACTGCTGTTCGCTGCCGGTAAGCTGCCTGGTCAGGGTCGTCTCGCTGGTGCGGTCGGCCGGGGCTACAGGCCGAGGATACGGTCGCGGTGCCGCCAGGCCAGCGCCAGGCAAGCGGCGCCTGGTGAGGCCATCGGCTCGGAGGTGAGCAGTCGGCGGACTGATTCCTGGGTGAAGGGAATTCCCTCGGTGACACGGCCGTCGCCGATCCCGACGATTTCGCCTTCCTCGTTGTAGCGCGTTGCTTCACCGAAAGCGCGGGTGAACACGTCGTCGTCGATGACGACCACGGTCAGGATTGTTGCCGCGAGGGTGAGCGCGTCGAGCCCGAGACCGAGAGCGAATGGAACTAGGGCGCCGGATTTTTGGGCGTCTTCGAGGTCGCAGTACAGCGGCCAGCCGTGGTAGTCGATGGGTTTGCTGCGGGTGCCATCGTGTTCGGGTGTGCCGAGCAGTTCCTCGGAGTACTCGCGCACGATGTTGCGCCATAGATCGAAGTCATTGCGCCGATCCCACAAAACAACGCTGGCCGGTTGGAATTCACCAGCGGGGACCACATCGTACACCCCAGCGGCGGTGGCGACCTTCGCGGGATCACGCCAGTGTAGGAGGAAGCTCGGCTCCGCGGGGTAGCGGCGTAACCGGATCGTCAGCGTCGTGACCGCGGGAATGATCGCGCGGCGAGCGGGATCGAACGGGTCACCGATTAGGGTCCGGAAGCCCAGCTGGTTCCGCAGTGGCTCGGCGGAGGCAGGGACGCTGTCGCCCGGGAGGCAGGCGATGGCCAGTTCGTGACCGAGCGCCTCGGAGACGTCGAGCTTGTCGAAGTAGGCCGCTAGTCCAAAGTGGAGGGTCCCGGTGTCGAGTTGGTCGCTGAGCAAGCGGTAACTCGGTCGCGACTCAAACAGCCGGGGCGGATCAAGATGCCGGATCGCCGAGGTGTACCGGTCAAACCACAGGCCCGGAGCACACAGCGGGCGGGGGTCGGCAGCGTCTCTGCCTCGGTGCCCTCGACGACGACAGAATGCGGCTGCTCATCCAGGGTCAGCTGCAACGAGCGCAGTTCGATCGGCTCATCCGGAATCCAGCCAGGGCCAGCGATCAAGGTCGTGTCCGGTACCCGGTGTTCCGCCGGATACAGCTGGACCGCTAGATGAACGATTCCAAGGGCTCAGTGGTCGTAGGCCATCAGCGATCGTTTGGTCGATTGGCCGGTGCGGTCGTTGTGCCAGATCGCGGCGGTCAGTGCCAGGACGCGTTGCACGACCCGTACCCAGACCCCGGCCGGGGTGTGGTCGCCGTGCTGTTCGAGGTCGAGCTGGCCCTTGAAGGTGTCGTTGATCGACTCGATGACCTGCCGCAATGGCTTGAAGAACTGGGCGCCGGGCCGTTCGGCCTCACCTTTGCGGGCCGGGCGCAGCAGGTCCAGCCCGGCCTCGGCGAGCTCGGCCTCGAACGCGGCGCCGAAGTAGTTCTTGTCCGCGATCACGACCTGTCCGATCCGCCAGGCGGGCAACTCGGGGTCGGCGTCGAAGATCCCCAGCAAGGTCTGGCGCTCGTCGGCCTTCGCACCGGCCAGGGCGAGGGCCGACCGGCAGACCGTGCAGGGTACACACCAGGTGGAGCCTCAAACCCCAGAAGTAGCGCGAGTGGCTGGCGCAGTAGCCGTACTCGGCCCATCCGGCCAGGTCCGAGCGCTTGACCGTGTCGCGGGAGCGGGCGCATTCCACCGGAGTCGAGTCGGCCACCCACACGTCGTCGGTCCACAGGCTGGTGTCGCGGGCCAGGACCCCGACCAACCAGCCGATCGTGGTCCCCAGCCGGCGCAGCCGCTTGTTGTAGCCCGGCTGTTTGGGCAGGTACGGGAACAGATGCCGCAGGTGGGCGCGGGTGTAGCGCAACCAGCGGGCCTCGCTGGTGTGTCCGAGCAACGCCTGCATCACCGCCAACGTGACCAGCTCCGCATCGGTGATCTTCGGCGCGATCCCGATCTTCGGCCGCCACGGCGCCCGTTCGGGCGAGGCCTTCAACAGATCGTCGGTTCGCACGTAGAGTGCCGTCGCGAGGGTGTCCAAGTCAGCGTCCACGAGAGCCTCCTGCTCTTCGCCTGGGTTAGCAGCGCTGATCTTGGGCACCCTCCACCACCATCAGCGGGCGCCGCGCCGTACCGGCACCCCTTGGAATTGGTCATCTAGGCGCGCGAGCTCGGAACGGTGCTGGTTGAGCCAGCGACGCTCCTGACGCCACCGCGCCTGGTCGATGGCAACGGCGGAGTCCAGCTCGGTGAGTGGCCGGCCTGCGGACAGCCCGAGATCCTCCGCGGAGATGCCCAGTACGGACACCGCCCGCTGCCGCTGCTCATAGGACATCGTCTGGCGGCCGTTTTCGATCTGGCTGAGATTCTGCTCGGTCATCCCGAGCAACCGGGCCGTCTCCGCCTGGCTGCTCCCCGTCGATCCACGCCACGCGCGGACGACGACGCCCGCATCGTCGCCAGGTCCGCCACTAGGTCGAGTGAGCCATTCCGTTGCTGGGACAGATGGGGATGCCTGGGGGTGGCTGCAGCTCGTACACACCGGGTTGGGGTTGTATCGGCTGAGCGGCGTACCACACTGCGTGCACTGCCCTACCCTCGCAGCCGCATTAGCAGCCGTCACTGGCCCTCTCCCTCCTCGGCGTGTGGTGAGCTTACCGGCCAGGCACAGATTTCGGGACTAGTAACGGACTAGCTCGGGACTAGCTTGCGGACCCCCTCGGAGCAGGCATTTCGCCGTTTGATTGGTGTGCGGGTCAACAGGCCCGCGATCACCGATCTGGAGGTACGGCTAACAATGCAGTTGGAAATCAAAACCCAGGGTGTGGAGTTCGTGGTCTCCCGGGCACCGCAACCGAAGAACGATAACGACGGCCGGCAGAAGGCAGACCGGGACTCCGGTGCGCCGCTGTACGTGACTGAGCTGGTCGCGATGGATGACACCGGCGCGGAGGTCATCAAGGTCACCACCGCCGGACAGCCCAGGGTCACCACGCGGCAGCTCGTGACGGTGGTCAAGCTGGTCGCGACGCCGTGGAACATCGATGGTCGCGGTGGGGTGGCTTTCCGTGCGGAGTCGATCACTCCCGTCCCGATCGATGCGTCGAGTGCACCTGCTGCGGGTTCGAGGGCCGGTGCCGGTTCGGGTGGCATCCGATGAGCACCCCGACGATCACCGGCCTGGGACAGCTTGACGCTGCCCGCCAGTGGACCGAGCAGCTCGTGCAGGAAGCGGCTGAGGCCGAGCGGGCGGCGTTTGGCCGGTGGCAGGACGCCTACGGCGCGTACGAGGTGGCCTGCGACGAGGCAGCTCTCGCGCGGGCGAACTGGGAGCAGGCACTCCCTTAATCGCGGCGCCCCGCCGGGGGGGGGCGGGCAACCAAAACCGGACGGCCGCCCCCCCCCCCCCCCCCGAATAGAAGGAC